>CAMWMO010000231.1 GCA_947175305.1 uncultured Lachnospiraceae bacterium | reverse complement strand
GGATTTTGACAATATTGACCGAATGAGTCATAACAAATCAGCATGACAGATTTCTTGCAAAAAAGTAAGCGGCCATCTGGGCGCGGGAACTGAATTCCTCCGTTTCCAACAGCTCCTTTACTTCTTCTTTCGTATAAAATTTTGCGCTAATCTGTTCATTCTCGGAGGTGTGATCTTCAAAATCACCCTCTGCTTCCACAAAAGCGATCTGAGTTTTGACATCGGAGAAGGCTACTGCGGCGAAGGAGGGAGGCAGGATGGTCAGAATCTTTTTTAGGGAAAGGCCGGTCTCCTCGTAGAGCTCTCTCTGAATGCACTCTTCCAGAGACTCTCCCGTTTCCAGCATGCCCGCGCAGAGATTATAGATATCCCGGTTTACACCCATGCGGAACTCTTTTAGCAAAAGCATTTTATCCTCATAATAGGCAACGATGGAAACGCCGCTGACCTTTTGCCCCAGAGCCTCAGGGCCCGGAATATCACTTCTACTGACGATCTCGTATTTCTTTTCCCTGCCCGCTTTGTTCAGATAAGTCAGCTCATAGTTTTTCAGATATCTGCCATCCTTCACCTTTTCCATATGCAAAAGCTTCATATTGTCTCTTCCTTTCTGTATTAGCGGAACTGCTCCGTCAGACTCGGTGCGATCTTTTTGCGGGTCAGTTCCATCAGACCCAGGCGCGTCATATCCAGCGCCTTTGCCGGGATGGGATCCTGTTTCAGGAGACTGCGCATATGCTCTAAAAGAGCTGTCTCGTTTGCCTTGTTTTTCATACTGATAAAGTCGATCAGAATGATGCCGGACAAGTTTCTTGCCCGCAGATGCAGGGCGATCATCTCGGCGGCCTCCCGGTTGATTCGCAGGAAGGTCTCCTCTTTGTCTTTGCCGCTCTCGTATTTCCCTGTGTTGACATCAATGGAGATCAGAGCCTCTGTGGGCTCTATGACAAGATAGCCGCCGGATTTTAACCATACCTTCCTGGCAAGCAGCTCCTGCATACGGCTTTCTACGGCATATAGTTTGTAAAGCGGCAGGAGGGAATCCTCGTAAAATCGCAGGGGAATGTCTGCATCCCTGCAGAGATCAGCCAAAGCATCGTAAACTTCCCGCAGATCGGTGATCACCTCGTCGTACTCGTCTCGATAGGCATTTTCCACGAAAGCGGCATAATCCGGCTTGCTGCGGTACAGACAGCTGTAACAGGTGCGTGTGGGAGCAATCTCCAGAAGATGCGTAAGGGTCTGGGAAAGGCTCTCCGCTTCCGCAAGCAGGGGCGTTTCATCGACCAGAGTGGCTGCGTTTGTCCTGACGATCAGGCAGTGTTTTCCGGCGATTGCCTGTAATGTCTCCAGACTGCGAAAATACTCCTGCTGTTTGACAGACAGTTTGGAGGAGACCTGAACCCGGCTCTCCTTCTCGGAAACGGAGCGTATACCCACCACAGCATACTGTCCGGACAGGGAAAGCCTGGTGGTCACACCGGCAAGCTTCGTTTTCATCGGCTCTTTGACGAGCTGTACCAGAAGCTCATCTCCCGCTTTCAGCCGGCCAGCCGGCCTGCGGTTTGTAACATGAGCATGCTTTGCCTCGGTAAGGGGCAGAAATGTCAAATAGTCGCCTCCCAAATCGACAAAGGCAGCACCTATGTTTTCTGAGATATTTTGCACTTTTCCTACGTAAATATTGCCCACTGCGTGATCGCTCTCCCTCTCTACCTGTACGGAGAGGATCTGGTTGTCACGTATGAGCATTGTGAGCAGTTTTTCATTTAATCTTGTAATCAGAATTTTACCTTTGAGCGGCATCATGTTTTCAGTATAGCACATAACGAGAGAAATGCAAAAAGAAAACCCACCGTTTTAACATAGCCTATACTATTTTACAGGCAAGACGCTTGCTGATATAATACAGTAGACATGATGTGTCTCACGTAGAAAATCAGACTATGCCCGCTCTATGTCCTGTTCCTTTTTGGTTATCAATTGTAAGCTGTCTGTGAAAGGAGAAAGCAGCGCGATGAATCAGCAAAAAATTGGTGCATTTCTGAAAGAACTTATGAATGAAAAAAATCTCACACAAGAGCAATTAGCAGAAAAATTGGGCGTTTCACGCAGAACCGTTTCCCGGTGGGAAACCGGCAGCAATATGCCTGATTTGGATCTTCTCATTGAAATGGCAGGTTATTATGCGGTTGACTTGCGTGAATTACTTGATGGAGAAAGGAAAAATGAAAAAATGAACAAAGAATTAGAAGAAACTGTATTAAAAGTAGCCGACTACAGTAACGAAGATAAAAAGAAGCTGACAAGTATAATGCATTGGCTGTATATAGCTGCGGTAGTGTCTTTCATTATTTTTTTCGTGCTATTTTTTATCCAACCGGAAGAGCCCACGTTTTTGTTCGGATATGCAGAAGGCATAACACTGGGAATTCCCTTTATCATGGTTACTGTGGGTGCCATTATGACCAGCAAGTATTCTGCTAAGATTCGGGCTTTCAAAAAGAGAATTTTGAAGCATGAAATGTAAAATAAATATCAGGGTGGAGAACCTTCACATATTGATGAGAAATTACCCACCCCGGTTTACATGATTACAGTATCTTATACTTTACAGCCGTGCCGTATGCGATCACTTCCGCCGCACCCTGCATGACTGATGAAGAGGCATATCTTACATTAACTACTGCGTCGGCGCCTAGCGCCTGCGCCTCGTCCACCATACGCTTTACGGCAATTTGCCTTGCCTGATTGAGCATATCCGTATACTCCTTGACCTCACCGCCGACCAGGGTCTTGATCCCCGCCATAAAATCTTTGCCGAAATTCTTGGTTTGTACAATACTTCCCTTGACGATTCCTAAAGTTTCCAGTTCCTTTCCAGAAATATAATCAGTATTTACGAGCAACATCTTCTTCTCCTCCTTCTAATTCTTTGATGCGCTGTAAAAGCGCGATGGTAACGGCTAATACAAATACGATGGGCACCAGCAGGAACAGACCGAACAACAGGTTCGGGATCGGATCCTGCGTATAACCCCATATAAGTATGCCGACAAACGAGAACATAATCAGAATAAAGACGACAGCTGCTATGATCGAACCACGCTTTTTCCTGATGGTATCATTCGACATATTTTTGAATTTTGTTCCTTTCTCTTCCATTTCCACCATCCTTTCCAGATATTGATCAGGGGAAAGCATCTGGTAGAGGCAGTCCTCCTCCAGGATCAGGCGGCACAGTCCGGCGGTCTCCGTAATATTCTTCTGCTCCCGCGCCAGCACAATAAGCTGCCTTTGCAGGGCATCTGTAAGGAGCAGGTCTCCGCTCTGAATCTTTCTGATCTCCTCGATTGGCAGGGAAAGTTTTCGTAAAAGCTTTATTTTCTTTAAAAGTAAAACATCCGCCTCATCGTATTCCCGGTAGCCGTTCTCACTGTTTCGCTTCGGATGTAACAGCCCCTGCTGTTCATAAAAACGGATATTTTTCTTGGAGACGCCCACCTGCTGTTCCACTTCATTGATCTTCATGTCATCCTCCTTTCCAAAGCATTTCTTTCCTCTGACGCTTTCAGAATAAGGCTTCCACAAGGTGGAAGGTCAAGAGTTTTACAAAAAAATTTCAAGGACTATGTTGCCATAGCCCCTGAATCTTTCTTATGATTGATATTTTCTGGATAAGGATTCATACTCTTCCTGAATCTGTTTGGAAACGGAAGAATCGCCGTTTTGATTGTCAGGATGATATATTTTTAACAAATCGCGATATCTTTTTTTTAGGGATCTCATATCGTTTACACCTGCAAAATAGGAAGTACCATTCATATTGCCACCATGAACATTGAATTTATCGGTACTTCGATTACTTTGTTTCGTAGTATGATACGGGTTTGTTCTATAGGTGTTCTTTTTGTATTGCCGTATCTGATATAATTTTTGCTTTTCAAAAAACTGGTTAAAAGTAATGGTACGCGATGAGGAATCAAGATAGATCAGATAGTGCTTCCAATCTGTGTCAAATTCCTGCCTTTCCTCGCTGCTACTGCAAACGGAGGTCTGGTAATATTGATAT
>CAMWMO010000230.1 GCA_947175305.1 uncultured Lachnospiraceae bacterium | reverse complement strand
ATTATATACAGTATGTATTGTTTGTCAATACGATTTTTCTATTATATTACTCTGCCCTACCACATGAGAATACTCGAAATGCGCGCAAAGAAAAATACTACTTTCACGCGGGAAAGTAGTATTTTCGAGGTTTCCTTTTATTTTGTTGTCTGTCAGATGCTGCCGGAGCCGGATATCTCGCCGGCGTTTCGTCTCTCCATGACAGGATTCGCATTTTTCAAAATCGGACTTAAAGGCTTGTAGATCAGCATCGTTACCCCGGAGGCCGCCACGCCCTTGATGATGTTCATCGGCGCAACGGCAAAGATCACAAAGCTGGTCACATTGTGAATACTGCCGTTAATCTGCGCGCCCGCCGCTATGATCGCGTCCAAAGGCATTCCGAACAACTTGGAAAAGGCCGGGAGCAGATACACCCCATTGAAGGCCGTGCCAAACACTGTCATGATAAGAGTACCCGTCACGCAGGCAGCAATGGCTCTCTTCTTTGTCTTCTTAAACATGTAGATGATCGATGCCGGCAGCACCAGGCTGCACCCAATCACGAAATTCGCCAAATCTCCTACAAAGGCCGTACTCGTACCCTTGATCACCAGTTTCAGCAGAATCTTGCAGAACTCGATCATCACCCCCGCCACAGGGCCAAAGGCAAATGCGCCCACAAGTGTCGGGATCTCTGAAAAATCCAGTTGATAGAAGCCCGGCGCCAAAAAAGGAACCGGGAAATCCAACATATGAAGGATTACCGCCAGCGCCGAAAAAAGACCGATCATCGTGATCTTTCTGGTAGTAAGAATCCGCTCCGTCGCCCCATTTCTTTTCTGCACCTGTTTCTCCGCCCCGTAGGCGATCAGAAACAGCGCCGCCGCCACACTCACGCAGACCAGCACAAAGATTCCATTGTCCACAACACTCTGTAATAAACCGTTACCCATTTTCTTTTTCCTCCTTTTTGATACAGGGGAAAGTTCTTCTGATTCTGCTCATGCATACATAAGAAAACCCCGAAACTCTCGTTCCGGGGTTACTTTTCACAGAGCAGACACCTCACTGCATCAGCAGTACAGGTTCTTGTTCGATAAATATGACAAGCATGTCACTTTATCCGTCTTCTCTCATCCAGACTATACTGTCGGTTTTGGAATTTCACCAAATCAGCCGCCTGTGTCAGCGTGGGTAAACGCTTCCACAGAAACGGGTCGCGGACTATACCGCCGGTAGGGAATTTCACCCTGCCCCGAAGAACTTTTCTCTTATTTTGTTTACGAACAACAGAATATCATCAAAATACAGGAAAATCAAGAACTTTCTTCGATATTAACTAAAAATAATAGACTTTACACTCCTTACGCAATCCGCTATAATAAGCTCAAATCAATCAATGCAAGCTATATATAGAAAGTAGGTGATTGTATGCCCGGCGAAAAAGAAATTAATGTCAATCTTTTTGAGCGACTGGATTTACTGGATCGATTAGAAAGAGTGGCAAAAAAAGCAAACTGTGAACCTGTATTACAGGAAATTGAATTTGAACGCAAATTAATTGAGCGCAAGCTATATCAAACACCACCGCTTACAGAGTCACAATAACAGTATCCACAAATTTAAAACCCCCGTTTCCAATGGAAAGCGGGGGTTTTATCATTTCTTATCAAAACTTATTCAGCAATATCTGCATACATGAAGTACCAGTAGCCGTATGCAGAATGCCAGCTTCCGGTGATCTTGCTGCTCTGTAACCAGAAGTCATTGTAGTAAGCTACCGGGATACAGCCAGCTTCCTCCATCAGGATATCCTCCGCATCATGGAGTGCCTTGGAACGCTCTGCAGCATCCAGGGTAGTTCTGGATATATCCATAGCCGCATCGTAAGCCGCGTTGTTGAAGTTACCATCGTTGTTACCGTTGGTGGAGTAGAGCAGATCCAGCATATTGGAAGGATCGCTGTAGTCACCTACCCAACCGTTACGCGCTGAATCATAGTCACCGTTACGTCTCATAGGTGTGAAACTTGCCCACTCAACGATATCTACCTGAAGATCAACGCCCAGCTCACCCCATGCCTGCTGCAGATACTCTGCCACTACCTTGTGGTAACCGGAATCGTTGGTAGAATAGGTGATGGAAGGGAAACCTGCGCCGTCCGGATAACCGGCATCTGCAAGAAGCTGCTTCGCCTCCTCCACATTCGCCTCGTGGTTGGTGGTATCAATATAGGGCTGTCCGCCGTTTGCATTGTCCATGAACTGAGAACCGTCCGTATCAATCCAGCCGGGGCCCATGAAATTGCTTGCCGGAGAGTAGGTGCCCTGCATCAGGGTATTCGCCACATACTCACGGTCAATGGCAAGGCTCAATGCCTTACGCACCTTGGGATCGTTGAAAGGCTCTCTCTCCGTATTCAGACTGAGATAGTAAGTTCCGATGATGGGATCTACATAAAACTCATCATTGCCTGTAAGAGAAGGGATCTCCTCTGTGGGCACATCCTTGATAAAGAGCACTTCTCCGGTCTGGAATGCACTGTAGGAAGCGTTGGCATCCTCGATCAGATTAAACTTGATCGCGTCAAGCTTAACTGCATCTGCATTCCAATAGTTCGGGTTCTTGGTGCACATGATATAGGAGTTGGGCACCCACTCGGAAATATAGAAGGGTCCGTTACAGATATAGGTATCTGCAGATACTGCCCAAGCATCGCCGTTGGCATCAATGGTAGCCTGCTGAACCGGGCTTAAGGTAGCAAATGCCGCCAGAGAGCCGAAGTAAGAGCAAGCGGAAGACAGATGTACTACAAACGTAGAATCATCCGCTGCCTCCACAGCAAGGGCTGAGATATTACCGCCGATTGCCTCCTCATAGCCCTCTACCATGCTCAGAACTGTCTCAGCATAGGGAGCTGCCACCATAGGGTCGCAGACACGCTGCCAGCTGTATACGAAATCGTTTGCTGTCAGAGCAGAACCGTCAGACCACTTCAGGCCGTCTCTTAAATGGAAGGTCCAGGTAAGACCGTCCTCAGAAATATCCCAGGTCTCCGCCTGGCCGGGAGCCAGCTTACCGTCCTGATCCACTGTCAGAAGACACTCGAATGTGTGTAAGATCATGTTACCGCCATCTACAGCACTGTTCAGTGCCGGGTCGATGGTTTCAGGGTTGGGGCCGATCTGTACGGAAAGAACCTTTCCGCCTGCAGATGCACTGCTGTCAGCAGGAGCTGCACTGTCGTCGGAAGCCTCTCCACCATCGGTGCTTTCCGCAGCCGCATCGCCGGACTCCGCCGCAGGAGTCGTCGTACTGTTGTCAGAACCGCCGCCGCACGCTGTCACACCGACAACCATTGCCGCTGCCAGCATCAGCGCAATTACTTTCTTTTTCATAATTGTTTCCTCCTCTTTTTATTTTGTAAAAAACTCTCTTCTTTTTTGAAAGTTTTTTATCCACTTATCTTGTTTATCACATCTAGTTGCACTTGTCAATATGGTGACAAGCGGAAAAATGTCCTTTTTCTACCTCTTTCCATACGGGAGCCTCCGCCGCGCAGCGCTCATCCGCATAGGGGCAGCGGGTCCGGAAAGTACATCCGGAGGGCGGATTTAAGGGACTTGGCACATCTCCCTCCAGCACGATACGCTTGCTCTCCCTGGCCTGTTTCGGATCCGCGATGGGAATCGCAGAGATCAGGCTCTTCGTGTAAGGATGCAGCGGACGATCCACCAGCTC
Source organism: uncultured Lachnospiraceae bacterium (assembly GCA_947175305.1). GTDB lineage: Bacteria > Bacillota > Clostridia > Lachnospirales > Lachnospiraceae > UBA3282. The sequence goes on along the minus strand of CAMWMO010000230.1, from coordinate 349 downwards.
GTAGCTGTCCCCCAGCTCCACCATTCTTCCCAGATACATCACGCCGATACGGTTGGAGATATGCTTCACCGCCGACAGATCGTGGGCAATGAACAGATAAGTCAACCCCATCTGCTCCTGCAGATCCTCAAACATATTGATCACCTGTGCCTGGATCGACACATCCAGCGCAGAGATCGGCTCGTCACAGACGATAAATTCGGGGTGTACCGCCAAAGCTCTGGCGATACCCACACGCTGTCTCTGTCCGCCGGAAAACTCGTGGGGATAACGGTTCGCATGCTCGGAATTTAATCCCACCCGCTCCAGCATCTGTATGATCTGGTCGTAGCGGTCCTGTTTACCGGAC
>CAMWMO010000229.1 GCA_947175305.1 uncultured Lachnospiraceae bacterium | reverse complement strand
GCCAAGGAGTTGTTGGGATATTTTACCCTTGCGTTAAAACCTTTGACAGTCAGAGGCGAAATGGTAAGCAATACCATGAAAAAGAAGCTGCTGCGGGTCAGCGAACTGGACGAGAAGTCAGATACATATACTATGTCTGCTTATTTGATTGCCCAGATTGGGAAAAACTATACGAATGGCAGAAATAGCAAGATTACAGGAAAAGAGCTTGTCGAGTTGGCATGGACTGTGATTGAGGACGCACAATATATGCTTGGCGGCATGGTAACATTCTTAGAAGCGGAAAATGAGGAGAAGTTATTATCATTTTATCGCGATAATCATTTTTCACAGTTTGACACAAGACAGGCCACATCAGGCGCAGATACATCATATGAGCTGGTACAGCTTTTATGGATGCTCTGACGCAACACCAGGCTTGGTGTATTCATTTGTTGAGATTATAAGTCGTATATCTGCATTTCGGGAATCTGGAGCAGCCATAAAACTGCTCCCCGGCATGCTCTCCCTTTTTTGCAGTGCGAAGGACCAGATCTGCACCGCATCTGGGGCAGATCCGATTACTGTTCTGGTTTACGGTGTTTTCCTGAGGCGCATTTTCTTGTGCCGTATTTTCAGCAGGCGTAGAATTTGAGGCCGCTTCATTCGCGTTATTTGCATTGCTGGAGGATTCGGATACAATAGTATTTGTTGTTTTTTCCTTCGTTTTGTATCTTGCTGTCTTGATGTTATCTATATGCTGCTGTTTTTCATATTCTGTAGTCTGTGTGTAAGGATACAGCATTTCCTGGATACGGGAGATGTCCATTTTGCTAAGAGCCTGTATGGAACGATTACCCATGTGCTTTACCGATTCGCTGATATCCTGTCTGTTTATTACCACAACATCAGAGCTTTCCACAGTTATATCTTTTAATGTACACCTTTCAGAAAAAGCAATAAGCGAATAAATCGGAATATTGGTTCCGACTATTTCCTTTAACCATTTTACATGGGTGCTGTTCTGCATGATAGGATTATAAAAGTGTTCCTTATGAACCTTTCCTTTGCCACTGCGAAGCGTCTGCGTCCATGTTTTGCCATTCTCGCTTCCAAAGATCCATCCGCTGTAATTCTTGCTTTCAATTACAAAAATGCCGGTAGAATGTATGAGCAGTACATCGATTTCTGTTGTTTTGCCGTCATCTTTGGGTAGATAGCAATTGAACAGAAATTTTCCGCCGTCAGACTCATATTCCTTCAATTTCTTATAGGTCAGATATTCTCCATGCTTACCAACATCAAAAATAGTTTTCAAAAAGCTGTTTCCGGTTATTTTATAGTAAGTTTCATGTTTAAATGTAATTATTTCAAATATCAAAAGAATAATCAGAAGTAAAATAAGTACAAAGAAAATTTTTATCAACATATATGTTTTCCTCTCTTGTAATGGAAATATTTATGTCTTATATGTTATCATAATAAAATAATGTTAGGCAACCCATTTGAATACATTTTGTAGTATAATCAAAGCGCACAGCACAGAAAAGAGGTTGAGTATGAAACTACCGAAATTTACGAAGGAAACCAAAGTTGAAAATCCCAGCCCGCCATGGATGCGAGAACTGGGAAAGGACGATTTTATCAGTTGCAATACCTCCTATGTGATGGGCGGATACTGGGATGAGTTTGATGAGCGTATTTATCCGTGCCAAGAGAAAGGAGACATCACCTACTTTGTATATGATCCGGTAAAGCATGGGGCGCCATCGAACAAAAAGTACCCTGTGCTTATGTGGATTCATGGACTAAATTGTGCGATTGACGGCAGAAGGTGTGTTGGGTACTGTGGCGCAGAACAATATGCGTCTAAGGCCTATCAGGAGGCCATGGGTGGGGGAGCATTCATTATTGTTCCGCTTGCCAATGAGAAACGTCTGGTAGACGACACCATAGTGGGATCATGGGACGAGGAATATATTGTTCCTGTTAAAGAGATTTACGATAGGGTGTGTGCAGAGCATGCAGACAATATCGGCGCAAAATTTATTATGGGAGCATCATCCGGAGGATATTTTTCATGGAGGATGATCGAGGATTATTCCGAAGATTTTGATGGGGCGATTCCCATTGCATCGGGATATGTTCCCTCTGCAGAGAGCCTGAGGAAGATAGAAGATGCGCAGATTTGTTTGATCGTGGCACACGGACGGCATGATGAAATGGCATCCTTTGACGAATGCATTGCACCCAGACAGGAAGAGCTGCAAGCTATGAAGAACTGCATTTGCTATTTTCCTGAATGGGTTAGAAATGAGGACAAAGGAGTGGCTTCTGTCAATTACGGTATGGAGATGGGACAGCATTGCCTGATCAATCAGTTTCAGGCCAATCTGATCTACGACGACGGAATGTGTTATGACGAGCGCCTGCCGCAGGGTGTGACAGGATGGATTAAGGAAGTGTGCAGTGTAATATGAAAAAAGAAATAGAAAGTTTGAATATAGGGACAGCCGTGCTATTGTGTGCCGGTGCCATATTCTTTACAGGGTGCGGTGCGAAGGACGATGCTTTAAAGGACAGTGAAGCAGTGGGAGAAGAGCAAGTGCTTGCGGATGATAAGGCAACCCCATCTGGCGAGGCGGAAACTCCTGTATTGGCGGGCGAGGACATCTTGGACAGCACAAATGCGGAAAATGAGGAGGCTTCTGAGGAAGAAAACCCAGAAAAAGCGCAGGCGTTGTATGAGGCGCAGATCAGGCATTACTATGGCGGGCTTCTGTCACAGATTATTGCGGCAAGGCAGCTTCCTGACGGTGAACTGGACACCTCGTCTCTGGATGCCGGGTTTGGAGAGATGAGAGACAACCACTTTGCTGTGACAGATATTGACGGGGACGGCAGGGAGGAACTGATCGTCAGTTATGCCAATGCAAGTATGGCCGGTATGTTCGAGATGGTGTATGATTACAATCCGGTCAGCAGAGAATTGAAACGGGAGTTTCTTGATTTTCCGGCACTCACCTATTATGATAACGGCATCATCAAGGCGGAGTGGTCGCACAATCAGGGGCCTGGGGAGTTCTGGCCCTTTACGCTCTACCGATATGAGCCAGACAGCGATTCCTATGTGGAGATTGGGGTTGTGGATACATGGGACAAAGCGCTCAGAGCGGAGTGGTATGAAGGACAGCCTTTTCCGGACGAATTGGATACAGACGGGGACGGTACTATGTATCATATCTGTAAAGAGGGAGAGGAGTATTCCTATGAATACGAGGATTACAAATACAATCAGGCTGATTTCGACGAATGGTTTGGCGGATATACGGAGGGCGCGAAAGAGCTTTCCATAAAATATCAGCCCATGGAATACGCGTCCTTTGCGGATTTCACACCAGCATATTTAAAACTTCTTGCGGACGAGGCCGGGAAGGAGCGGACAGATACCGCTTCCGATCTGGGATTATTGATTTTGAACGAAGATTATTTTCTGGATGCGGCGCAGACTCTTCTTTCTGAAAAGTATGATGTGGAGCTTGAGCAGCCGGAGCCGAATTTCGAGGAGTGGACGGTTGGTTTGAAGGACGGCAGAGAGGTGTTTTCCTTTGAGGCACTGAATGCGGGGCATATCGGATACAAGGGAGAGCAGGTAGACGATGTGACCATCTTCGGCATCTATCCCGGGATCAGTGTGGACGGCGCCTGGGGGAAATTAAAGGCTTATGGATTCTATGCTTCTCCCTATGGAGAAGTGGAAAACTGTCTCATTACCGGGGAAGGCTTTGGCAATGTGAGTATCTGGTTTTCTGTGGAGGATAATGTGGTGACGGATATCACGGTGGGACCGTTCTGTGCTTTTGCGGGTTAAGGTATAATTTGCGACAGCTTTTTACATCTTGCGCGAAATGATATATAATAAATCCGACAAAACGATGAGGAGGATTTAGGTGTGGAACGTGAAAGCTTTGGGTCTCGTCTGGGATTTCTTCTGGTGAGCGCGGGATGTGCGATCGGTATCGGGAATGTGTGGAGATTTCCCTACGTAGCGGGAGAGAATGGCGGAGCCGTTTTCGTACTGTTTTACTTATTTT
>CAMWMO010000228.1 GCA_947175305.1 uncultured Lachnospiraceae bacterium | reverse complement strand
CAGCGGCGACACAGAACAGGTTACGGAAAAGCTGGATAAAGGCATCATAGATTTCGCAGTGCTCGCAGAGGAACCCAATACAACAAAGTACAATTACCTTGCTTTTCCCGAAGCTGATGTGTGGGGCCTCGTCATGCCGCAAGACTGCCCGCTGGCAAAAAAGCAGGCTGTCTGCGCAGATGATTTGATCGAACTTCCGTTATTCTGTTCCGAACAGGGTTGGGATCATGATATTTCCAAATGGTGTGGAAACAAAATGGATAAATTGCGCCTTGAAGGTTCTTTCCGACTTTCCTATAATGGTTCCCTTTTTGTCAAAGAGGGGCTTGGCTATCTTTTGACTTTTGAACATCTGATTGACACAAGCCGGGACAGCGGACTTATATTCCGTCCGCTTACACCAAGACTTGAAACGAAAATATATTTGATCTGGAAAAAATATCAAGTGTTTACGCCCATTGCGGAGCGATTGCTCAAAGACCTGAAGAATAATTTTAGTAATGATATGTTAGATTAGACGAAAGCTCAGACATTAACGAGCAGTAATACTGGCAACGATCTGCTCAATGATATGGGTGTCCTCCTCTAATTCTTCCGCAATCACAGGTATAGTCTTTCCCTTGGAAAGCTTCTTTTGCACCTGTTCCCGGAGTCTTTTTTCATACCCTGCTTCCACACCTTCTCTGTAAGTATTCCTCAAATGTTTCTTCTCATCATATTCTGTCAAAAGCATATGCAGCACCTCCGCTTTTTCTCTGACCAGGATATCTTTCAGGATTTCTCTTTCGATACAGATGTCCATGGCAGTCTCCACCGCATCCTTTCTGTTCATGCCGCTTTTTATATTTTCCTCAATCTCAGAGGAAAATTCAGAGTACTCCCAGAGCCGGCGGCATCTCTCCATAAGGGTTCTGTTATATCCGCGGTTGATATTCAACACTTCACAGGTACATTCCAGACAGCCGCTTCCCCTCCCCGCAGAGAAAGAATCTGACAGATAGAGCATCACGTTATCTGTATCCATGCCTCTTCCGTTATAAAAGACTATGTATACGGGTGTCGGGATTTCAATTGCCTTTTTGCCGTAAAGATCGTCTCCTCGAGAACTGATCAGACCTTCAAACTGTCTTGCAAAATAGATAAGTCCCCGAAGCGGCATATTAGGATTCCAACTGCTCTGATGTTCATACAAGTTGATACTGCTTCCGATAATGAAGGAGAGATCGTTTTTCATCTTCATGAAGATCACATCCTCCAGCGTAACTACCTCCAACGCCTCGAAATCCGTGTATGTACTGCCGTTTAGTGCATTGTAGAGCTCCAGAAGGTCTTTCTTGTCCTGGAAAATCCGCCGGAAAAGAACGTCCTTATACCTGCGGTTTAGAAAGAGCCTTCTCCACCATGAACCATATCTGAACCATTCCTCTGTGTTTCGTTTTTCCATATATTTTCCTCCATTATACAGTGTTTTTAGACTAAATACAAGGCGTTCGGAAGAAAACGTAATAATCCCACAGAAAATACACATGAAACCAGACGGCACCAAAGAAACCCTCTATCCAGTCCTACGTTAATAAGTAGTGGATTGTTTCCGATGAACCCGGAAAGAATCTTAAGACAAAAGACAAAGATGATCTGTCTGTGATTATTTTATCTATTTTAGAAGATATCACAGATAACAGATGTGTGCAAGAGAATTATTTTGAAACCCTACACCCAGCTGCAGTCCATAGGATACATCCCATCAAAACAGGCTTTGCACAAAGGCAGCCCACCCGCCATTTCCTTCAGATTCTCCCGCCACAGATACCCCAAGGAGTCCGCTCCTATTATCTCACAGATTGCCTCCTCGCTGTGCTTCGCCGCAATGAGTTGGGAATTGGAGGGCACATCAGTGCCGAAATAACAGGGATAGAGAAAAGGCGGCGAACTGATCCGCACATGCACTTCCTTGGCTCCGGCCTCCTTTAACATACGGATCAGATTGGCAATGGTGGTGCCCCGCACAATGGAATCATCTACCAGCACGATCCGCTTATCCTTTACTGCCGATTCCAAGACACTCAGCTTCATGCGGACGGCGGACTCCCGCTCCTTCTGGGTAGGCTTGATAAAAGTCCTGCCTATGTAACTGTTCTTATAGAAGGCAATTGCGAAGGGAATACCGCTCTCCAGCCCATAACCCTGTGCTGCAGGAAGCCCCGACTCCGGCACCCCGGTCACCAAATCCGCCTCCACAGGATGGGATTTTGCAAGCATTCTGCCCGCCCGGATTCTGGCATCGTACACCCGAACCCCGTCCATGATACTGTCCAATCTTGCAAAATATATATACTCAAAAATACAATGGGCACAACTCTCTGCCGCCGGCAGCATCTTCGACTGCACCTCTTTACCGGTGATCGTCACCACCTCTCCCGGCAGAATATCCCGCACTCCGATCGGTTTGCGGGGACTCATGATCACCAGCGTGCCCTTGATATAAGAAAGCACCAATGGCTGGGCATTCTCCGCCACGGAAGCTCCTGTGGTGGAATAGCGCACATGTCCCAGATCCTTGTGAAAGCAGACGTTGCCACATTCTCCCCGTCGGGATCGTACATCCCCACCACACCACAGGCTTCTTTTATCTCAGACATTGTATTTCCTCCTCTTTCCTGCCTTCTGACTCTGCTTATGCGCGCAAAAAAGGGACAAAGAAATCTTTTCAGACTTCTTTGTCCCAATGTACTCACTCTATCCTATATCAGTAGTATTATTCTTTTATCCTATCAAGTTCTGTCAGATTAACACCCAGTGCTGACAACGTAACTTTTAATTCAATATATCGTTTATACATAGAATCATATGTTTCGGGATTGGTTTCTTTAACTGGAATCATCCAATCTTGGAGCCGTGAAAATTCAGTAACATAATCTTTTATGATATCTGCACCACTCGGCATATAATCACCATCCTTTTCATTTTTATTATTCAAGTATTACACTATAAGTATAGCAAATCTTATCCAAAGTGTAAACGCCAAACTCAGCATCTACAAAATCTCCTCCCCGCTCACCAGATACAACGGCTCCCCGCTGAGAATACGGCGCACCTTATAGGCCGAAATGCCTACGCCAAGTAAGATCCCCAGTCCGCCCATCATGCAGGAAACTGCGAAGTCCCCCTGATTCTGCCCGGATATGTCAATCTCCGTGTCCACCATCAGACCGAGATTGCTGTATTTTCTGTTAAACTTCTCCTGTCCCATATCTTCGATGTTTACCTGCTCGGAAAGCGCCATACCCGTCGCCACGCCGGGAACCGTTCCCAGAAGAAGAAGGATCAGGATGCCCGCCAGACAGATATGACCGCACAGCTTTCCCGGCATGCCAAGCATCCGCTCGATGGAGAGCTGCCTCTTCTGCTTTGTGATGTAGATATGGGAAATCTGCAAGGTCAATATCACCGCCGCGATCAGCCCCATGATCAGTAACGCCGCCGACATATTTTTCAGGTTCTGAATCTCCTCCATCAATGCTGAATACCCTCTATCGTAAAAGGTATAGACCAGATTGTCCACACCGCTCTTCGCGCTGGCTTCGAGGAAATCCGCGATGGTTCCGTTTTCGATCTGAAACGAGGTATTGCCATCCGCCATCGCGCCGAACTGCACATAGTTCTCCGTCTTGTTCTCTACGGAAGCAAGCGGTACGATCAGTTCTTCTCTCCCGATTCCCTTTACAGATGGGGTATAATCATAGAGGCCGACTATGGTGTACGCCTTCTCCTCAAAGGGGGAAAGCAGCTTCCCGTCAAGCCCCAAAAACGAGAACCCAAAACCTCCACCTCCCGAAATATTATAATTAACATCCGCCATATCCGCAGTACAGGTATAATAGAGATGTGTCATGACCTGATCCCCCACCGACAAGCCGTTGTTCTCCGCAAATTCTCTGGGGGCCAGACACACAGGAGTTCCCTGTGCATACTCCTCCGCCGTGGGATACCGCCCCTCGTACACCCAGGCGCTCCCCTCATAGAAGGGCAGCAAAAGATCCGTGCTGTTCGTCCCCACCACAGGCTGAGTATCGTTGTATAC
>CAMWMO010000227.1 GCA_947175305.1 uncultured Lachnospiraceae bacterium | reverse complement strand
CATAAAATCCTCCTCATACAAAAAAGGAATAACATTCTCTTTTTGTATTATATCCAGTTTTTGTCGGTTTATCAAGAAGGCTATGAAATATTTTGATTTAAAAGGCGAATTGAATAGTAAATGGTCTATTACAACAAAAGATTGATGTGGTATGATGATATAAGTAAATAATCAGAGAAGAGAAATGTTTACAGGACGTTAGATAAATATATTTCTCGGAGGGCATAGAACATGGACACAACGAAATCGGAACAGCTTTTTAACAGAGCACAGCAGTTGATTCCCGGCGGGGTAAATTCCCCTGTCAGGGCTTTTCGGGCAGTGGGCAGGCACCCCTTTTTCGTGGAGCGTGCGCAGGGTCCGTGGCTGATAGATGCAGACGGGAATAAATATCTGGACTACGTCTGTTCCTGGGGGCCGGGAATTCTGGGACATGCCCATCCGGAAGTGATCAAAGCGGTGCAGCGGGTCTGTGAGAGGGGACTGACTTTCGGAGCGCCTACCGCCGGAGAGGTGGAACTGGCGGAGCTGATACAGGCCTGTGTGCCGGAGATGGAGATGGTGAGGCTTGTCAGCTCCGGAACCGAGGCTGTGATGAGCGCGGTGCGTGTGGCGAGAGGATTCACGGGCAGGGAAAAGATCATTAAATTCGCGGGCAATTATCACGGACATTCCGACGGGCTGTTAGTGAAGGCGGGTTCCGGGCTTATGACCCAGTCGGTACCGGACAGTGCGGGAGTGCCGGTGGGCTATGCGGCGAGCACCCTGACAGCGGTGTATAACGATGAGGAATCTGTGAGAAGGCTGATGGAAGAAAATCACGGACAGGTGGCGGCGGTCGTGGTGGAGCCGGTGGCGGCCAACATGGGAGTGGTGCCGCCGAAAAAAGGTTTCCTGGAATTTTTGCGCCGGATCACAGAAGACGATGGCGCGCTTCTTATATTTGACGAGGTCATCACGGGATTTCGGCTGGCTCTGGGCGGAGCCACAGAGTACACGGGTGTGTCGGCGGATCTGCACACTTTTGGCAAGATCGTAGGTGGCGGTATGCCCCTGGCGGCCTACGGCGGCAGACAAGATATCATGTCCTGCGTGGCGCCTCTGGGCTCTGTCTATCAGGCAGGAACGTTGTCGGGCAATCCTGTGGCGGTGACGGCGGGGATCACGACGTTAAAGATTCTGATGGAGGATGCAGAAATCTATGAGCGGCTTGACCGGCGGGCGGCGAAGCTGGCGGAGGCATACAGGCAGGAGGGGCTGTCCGTTAATCGTGCAGGTTCCCTGCTCTCTGCCTTTTTTGTTCCGGGGTGGGAAGGCGCGGCAGACAGACCGGAGAGCCGGGAAGAAGGCAGCCGGGGTATAGAGAATTATGAGGACGCCTGTAAGTGCGATAAACAGGCTTTTGCAGATTATTTTAACAGAATGCTGGAACACGGCATCTATGTGGCTCCTTCTCAGTTTGAAGCTATGTTCGTCTCGGATGCCCATACCGATGCGTTGATCGAAACAACCTGTGAGGCAATCCGGGAGAGTGTCGGGTAGGTCTGTCACTCGGCCGTGAATTCAGGAATGGCTAAAACAGAGGATGCTTGAAAGTATTACTTCCGTATTGGCTGAAAAAGAGGTATGATAGCAGTATCGGATGCCAACGGATTCCAATAAAAAAGAAAAGTATGGAGGAAAATCATGGACAGGCAAAATCTGACACTGCTTACCGACCTGTATGAACTGACGATGATGCAGGGCTATTTTAAAAATAAGGATCAGAACGAGACGGTCATCTTTGACGCATTTTACCGTAACAATCCCTGTGACGGCGGATTTGCCATTATGGCGGGTTTGGAGCAGCTGATACAGTATATCAAGGAGCTGCATTTTGAGCAGGAGGATATCGATTATCTGGCGAGTTTGGGTATTTTTGAGCCGGATTTTCTTGAGTATCTGAAAAACTTCAGATTTACCGGGGACATTTACGCGATCCCGGAGGGGACGGTGGTATTTCCCAGAGAGCCCCTTGTGAAGGTCATCGCGCCGATCATGCAGGCACAGCTTGTGGAGACGGCGATCTTAAATATCATCAATCATCAGAGTCTGATCGCCACGAAGGCGGCGAGGGTCTGCTATGCGGCTCAGGGAGATGGGGTGATGGAGTTTGGTCTGCGGCGGGCGCAGGGGCCGGATGCGGGCACTTACGGAGCCAGGGCGGCTGTCATCGGCGGCTGTATCGGCACCTCCAATGTGCTATGCGGACAGCTCTTCGATGTGCCGGTCAAGGGCACCCATGCCCACAGCTGGATCATGAGCTTCCCGGATGAGTACACTGCTTTTAAGACCTACGCCAATATGTATCCGTCCGCCTGTATTTTGCTGGTGGATACCTACGATACTTTAAAATCCGGCGTGCCAAATGCGATCCGCGTCTTTAAAGAGATGCGGGAAGCGGGCATCCCGCTCGGCTATTACGGCATCCGTCTGGACAGCGGCGATCTGGCGTATCTCTCCAAGAAAGCGAGAAAAATGCTGGATGAGGCGGGCTTTTCTGATGCGGTGATCTCTGCTTCCAATGATCTGGATGAATTTTTGATCCAGAGTCTGAAGGATCAGGGTACGAAGATCACTTCCTGGGGTGTGGGCACGCATCTGATCACGTCCAAGGACTGTCCTTCTTTCGGCGGCGTGTACAAGCTGGCGGCGATCATGGGACAGGACGGGAAATTTATTCCGAAGATCAAGCTCTCCGAGAACACGGAGAAGGTGACTAACCCCGGCAACAAGACGATCTACCGTATTTATGATAAAGAGAGCGGTAAGATCCGCGCGGATCTGATCTGTCTGGCGGACGAGGTATATGACGAGAGGGAGCAGCTCCTGCTCTTTGATCCGGCGGAGCCCTGGAAAAAGACGATGCTGGCGGGCGGAAGCTATACCCTGCGGGAGATCATGAAGCCTATCTTTATAAACGGCGAATGTTGTTATACTTCCCCGAAGGTGATGGATATCCGCGCCTACTGTCAGGAGGAACAAAACACTCTGTGGGATGAGACGAGACGTCTGGTGAATCCGCACAGGGTACATGTAGATCTATCCAGTAAACTTTATGATACCAAGATCATGTTGCTTGACCAAATGGGTCAGTGAGGTGCAATGAATGAACAAGTGTAGATACATGACCGCACTTGCTTTGACGGCAGTATTGTGCTGCTGCCTGTTTCCGGCCAGAACTGTGCTTGCATCTTTGGAGAAAACGGATGACGGTGCTGTGCTTGCGGAATATGAGGAGTACTGCGACCGCTTACTATCCATACAGGATCAAAGCGGAATAGAGGAAGGCGGCTTTCGTGTGGTGGAGGATCAGATTTTTGCCTTGGAGCCGGACGATGAGGACAGTATCCTTATGGTTCCGGCTTTTGACAAGCTCTATAATCGGCTTGCAGTATTTATTGTGGACAGTAATGGACAGATTCTCTATCGGACGGAGCAGCTGGAAACCAACTACTGTGTCAAAGGGCGTATGAAGCAGCCGATACAGTCGATTGCCGCAGTCTCTTTTCAGGATCTGAATCGGGACGGGAGAATGGATATCATTCTCATCACTTCCTGCGTCAACGAGAGTGAGGGTTATGCGGGTAAGATTTATAAGGTGGGGGATGTGCTTTTCCAGAATAAAAGCGGCAGCAGTTTCTACAGGGATTACCGGATATCCGATAAGATCAATCGTTTTGGCATGAATAAGAGTGCGGAATCCATAACCGCCTTTGTCAGAGACGGAAATTCCACGGAATTTCTTTACACGGCATCCACGCTGCTTGAATTGCAGAGAAATGGCTTTCAGGTCATTCCGGAGCAGTGTTATTTCAGGACATTCGGTAAGTTAGGAAAGTTACAGGTGACACCCGGCACTTACCGGATCGCAGATTATGATATTTTTATGATCTATCTGGTGAACGAGCAGGGAGATATCGTATCTGTATTACAGCCTATGGGAGAATACGATAATCTCTATGCGCTCAAAGGAGTCACCTGCAGGGATATCGACGGAGACGGCCTGAAGGATATTGTGATCCCTGTCACTTATACACATC
>CAMWMO010000226.1 GCA_947175305.1 uncultured Lachnospiraceae bacterium | reverse complement strand
CCCTCGTCGTCGGGGCGGAAAGTGTTCTTTATTACAATGGGAATGTTCGCCTTGACAGGGTCATCCAGCTCCCTGATGGCTTTCGTGGCCTGGAAACCGTTCATCACAGGCATCTGGATATCCATCAGTATCAGATCATATGTACCCACCGGCATCTCTATCACCCGCTCCACCGCTTCGCTTCCATCCTTTGCCTCATCAATGAGAATGCCGACGTCTTCCAAGATCGACGTTGCGATCTCGCGATTCAGTTCATTGTCCTCCACCAACAGGATCCTTTTTCCGTCAAAGCGCAACGTGCATATATCTTTTTCCTTCCTGCTTTCCTGTTCCATGCCGGGTGTTTCCAGAACGCTCCTCAATTCCGAAAGGAAAAGCGGCTTGGAGCAGAAAGCTGTTACGCCCGCTTCCCTAGCCTCCTCTTCGATATCCGCCAAGTCGTAAGCAGTCAGTACGATAATGGGCGTCATGTCCCCGATGGCCTTGCGGATCTGTCTGACAAGTTCTATGCCGTTCATATCCAATATGCGCCAGCCAATGATGTATATGTCGTAAGAATCGTTCCGCTCCCGTGCGAATTCCGTGCGGGCAATGGCTTCCTTTCCCATTGTAGTCCAGTCAGGATTCATGCCGACAGTGGAAAGCATCCTGCTTGTGCTGATACAGGTATTCTCGTCATTGTCCACCACCAGCGCCCTGAGTCCCGTCAGATGTTCCAGCCTTTGGGATTTCGCAGGTTCGCCAACAGTTCTGAAACGGAGAGCCACGGTAAATTCCGACCCCTTTCCCTTCTCGCTTTCCGCAGTGATCGTGCCGCCCATCATGTCCACGATATTTTTGGTGATGGCAAGCCCCAAACCGGTTCCCTGAATGCCGCTTATGGTAGAAGTCTGTTCCCGCTCGAAGGGTTCGAAAACATGTTTGAGAAATTCGCGGCTCATGCCGATACCAGTATCCCTGACCCGAAATTCGTAGGAAGCAATGCCATCCTGCGCTTCGGAGGTCTGGATAACACGGACGCTAATCATACCGTCAGGATCTGTGTACTTCATGGAATTGCTCAGGATATTCAGAAGCACCTGGTTCAGGCGGATCCTGTCACAGACAATCTCGTCGTTTACCACATCCAGCGCGTCAATATAGAATTCCAACCGCTTTGCCTTCACGTCAGCCTGGACGATGGTCTTCAGATCATGCATAATCTGAGGGAGACTGGCATCCTTTTCCTCGATCTTCACCTGGCCGCTTTCGAACCGGCTCATTTCCAGCACATCATTGACCAGACCCAGCAAATGGGTACTGGCTGTCATGATCTTGCCCAGATCATCCTGCACCTGCGTCTTATTGTCAATATGGGTCACCGCCAGGGAAGTAAAGCCGATGATGGCGTTCATGGGCGTGCGGATATCGTGGGACATATTGTTGAGGAAGGTAGTCTTGGCCTTATTGGCAAGCTGAGCCTGGGCCAGCGCCTCCTCCAGAATCTCATTCTGCTCCTGCTCCCTGCGGATCACCTCATCAATATTACGGAATCCCACAAGAATAAAATCATTCTGCCAGGAACCGCCTTTTCCTATATTCACATAGGTAAACTGGTAATGATGGGTCTCCCCGTCTTCCTGCACCCGGTAACTCCCCGTGTATTCCCCTTCCGAGTCCAGCTTGGTCCTGACCTTGTCCAGAGAAAGAGCCTGGATGAGAAACTGCTTATCCTCCGGATGAACGCGGTCCTTTATATACTGAGACATAATCGGGATGTAGGGATACTCTTCCCTGGAATCCCTTTCCAACCCCTTTGTCACATAACCATCCAGCTTGATGATCCTGGCTGCCCCCCGCTCCTCACTGACAGCAAACACATTGGTATAATCGCGGCTCAACGCCTCCACAATGGCAAGCTGGTCACTCATCTCCTTGTTCATCTTCCTTGAGGTATTCAAAAGCTTCTTGTTCCACCGCATCCGCAGCCAAAGCATAAGTATCATGCTACCAATCAGGACCACCGCCAAAATCAGGGCAATGAGGAGTGCCGGATTGGCCCGCAGATACTCCGAAAGACTCATATTCACGCTGTAAGCCGTGTATTCCATAACAATATGGCTCAGTGTTTCCTCTGGCATCTGCCGTATACATTTATTCAGTATAGTGACCAAATCATGATCTGCACTGTTACAGACATACATCCGGAATTCCACGCTCATGTCGTTCACAATATTGTAATACAGGGAATCTGCGGCGTCACTGTTCACAAAGCGCTGAGCAGAATAGGCATATACATACGCGGCATCCACCTTCCTGTTCAGGACAGCCTGCACTGCATCCTCCTTGGACGGATATCTTATGATTTCTATATCTCTGTAAGCATCTCTGTTAATCTCCCGGGCAATCAGGACTCCGCTGTATGAATCCGTTATGGCAGCCGTCCGGACATCCCCGAGGAAATCTTTCCGGATCACTCTGGCTACACCTGTCGTCATATAGGCGTCCGTGGCGAATCCTCTGGATACATTTCCCTCCATGATGGCGTCTGTTTCCAACCTGTCAATGACCACGCTCACCCCGCCGGAATCCACCATGTCATTGTAGTCCGCCCTGTCTTCCGGTATTACAATTTCATAGGGCATACCGGTCAGTTCCATGACGCTGGCAAAATAATCCGGCAGAATGCCCTTTAATTCCCCATTCTCCACATAGGAATAGGGAACCCTGTCCCCGCCGGCTGTCATGGTAATGGTCTTCTCTCCCGAGATGACTTTTTGGATGTACTCCTTCTCGCGCTCCGAAAAAGAGATCTCGAAGGAAGGAGACGGGCCGTAATACCGGTAAAAAAGCACATTCTGCCAGTCTCCCTCATACAACCCCATCTGCTCAATGGCATAGTTGATCTCGTCGAGCAGCTCTGTATCATCTTTCCTGACGATGGCATAGAAGTTATTCACATCAATGATGTCCAGCATCTTCTCGTTTTCCGTTTTCCTTAAGTCGCTGGAAAGGATTGCATCGACCTCACCGTCCTGCAGGGCGGCTGCAAGAGCATCGGAATCACTGTATTCTTTTATCTGGTAGGAAAAATTTTTCTCCCTCGCAAAGTCTGCCAGCTTCTGATTCTGGCTGCTTCCCTTTATCTGTCCCACAGTCATCCCACCATAGGTATCGTAATCGCCGCTGCAACGCTGTGTGTTATCAGCCCTGATCGAGAGAACAGTATTGTTTCTCCCAATGGGATAGGAAAAAGCAAAATCTTCCTCCCGATTCGAGGTTCTGCGAGCGGAAGTCACCATGTCGATCTCACCGTTTTTCAGCATAGTGAGCATTTCATCCCAGGAGTTGTCATAGCCCATGTACCTGATATCCAGGCGGGAATATTCCGAGACAAGTTCAAGGAATTCGATGCCGTAGCCGCTCAGTGCACCCTCCTCATCCTTCATGTGGTATCCCTCGAAATGGAAGACACCGGCTTTGACCGTCCTGATATCGGACGATTCATCACCTGCTTCCACTATAAAATCAGAGCGGATGAGAAGCATACATATTGCCAAAAACACGATTCCAATTCTGCGCACTCTTCTTATGACCTGCATCACTTCTCCCCCCGGACTGCCAAAGACGCCTTTTTAACTTTTGGAATACCACGCATATCTACATCTCCTTCAAATCTTAGTCTGTCGTTTTCTCCTGATTTTTTCTCTGTTGCTGCACTGCGGCAGATGTTTTGGATAAAAAGTATGAGCAGAGAAACATCTGCCCGGAGCAGCCTGGCAACTGCTTGTTCGCCCACTTGACTCTGCTCTTTGTAAATAATCTAAGGTTTATTATACAGGAAAACATAGGAAATCGCAACCAGATTAATGCATACAAAAAGACTCAGCCACTGAAAATATTCAAAACCCCTCAGTGCCCAACTCCCTGGCTGCGGCAATCCGGTATTCGTCCATCAGGGTCACACAGCCAGCCACATCCACCTCGCCCTGAAACAGCTTTTGTACTGACGCCCCCATTTCCTGCTGGGAATAGCCGATAATTTTAGGATTTGCCGTACTGGCTCGTCCATGAAGGGAGATGGACACAGACGCCTCCGTGACC
>CAMWMO010000225.1 GCA_947175305.1 uncultured Lachnospiraceae bacterium | reverse complement strand
CCACTACGCCCTCCTGCTCAAAGGAATAACTTATGTAAACCGTAAGCTCATCATACTCCGAAAAATCCAGCTTCGAGAGCCACACACCCGACTGCGGCTCTACGCTTACCTCCTGCTTGCCGTCCAGGATTACTTTCCCGGAGGCTTCTCTGAGAGCCCATCTCACGGTCCCGTTCACGGTCTCCATGGTCTCATTGGCCACATGCAGCCTTGCGGACTTCTCGATCGGTTCCGGCTGGGCGACACAGAACGGCCGCTCAGAAATCTCTCCGACTTCCTCGCAGGAGATCATCACCGGTGCAAATGCCCTCATTTCAACATAGTGCAGCGCTTTCCACCGTCCATAATAGTCAATGCTCGCCCAGGAAGCCACCGGCCAGATATCGTTGAGCTGCCATACCACCGCACCCATACACCGGCCCCGATGTCTTCTGAAATGCTCTATCCCGTAGCGGATCGCATCCGCCTGCAAAAGCTGGGATGCATACAGAAGCATCTCAAAGCTGGTGGGATAGAGATAGGTAGCCGAAAGGTAATTCATGATCTTGCCGTTTGCCGCCGTATTTCTCTGGTGCATCTCCATCACCCGGGAGAAGATATTGCGATCCTCCGGCTCGGTAAAGGTCTCCACCGTCTTCAGACAGGGGAACGACTGGAATCCAAACTCGGACATATAGCGGAAGTAATAGTTTCTATAATCCGTAAAGGGCTTGTTTCCGTGCCACACCGCCCAATAGTGAGTATCCCCCCGGTTTTCATCCCAGGGATTATCATAATTTCCTCCCGCGGAGGGCGAAGAGGGCCAGTAAAACGTCGCCGGATCTTCCTCCTCCAAAATGCCGGGAATGATATATTCAAAAATCTTTATATAGTCGCATTTCTGCTTGATAGACGGCTGCCAGGCCTCGTCCAGAGTCTGGGTCTCCATCTCGTTGTTGCCGCACCACAGCCCAAGGCAGGCGTGATGGCGGATTCTGCGCACATTGTCGCGAATCTCCGCACTGATGTTGCGCGCAAAGGCGGTATCCAACTCATAGGAAGCGCAGGCAAACATGAAATCCTGCCACACGATCAAGCCCAGTTCGTCGCAGATATCGAAAAACCAGTCGTCCGGATAGTAACCGCCGCCCCATACACGGATGCAGTTGTGGTTCGCCGCCACCGCATCCTCCAAAAGTCTGCGGGTACGCTCCGGCGTCACCCGAGACAGGATATTGTCCTCGGGAATGTAGTCCGCCCCCATGGCAAAGATTTTCACCCCGTTGACTTCATGGGCAAAGCACTGGCCCCACTCGTCCTTCTCGGTGTTCATCGTCATGGTGCGCAGACCGATGCGGCGGCTCCAGACATCCAGCACACCGCCCTCCGCATCCAGAAGAGTCACCTCCGCCCGGTAAAGGGGCTGCTCCCCGTAGCCGTGAGGCCACCAGCGTTTCGGATTCTGCACCGCGACGGTATCCCATCCATCCTCGTCTTTCTTTGAGGACTTTTCCGCAATCAGTGCGCCCGTCTCATCGTAGAGCGCTGTGCGTATCTCATAAACATCCTCATCTGTGAAATCCTCTATCTCTACATTATATGTTATGTAAACTATGTCCCCGGGAGTCTCCGCGTGCTCTCCCACTCCAAAATCCATATTCTTCTCTGTGGATTCCTCTGTTCTTCCGAATGCACTCCAGTTTTGTGTTATGTAAACCTGCTCCAACCGTGCACTACGCCCCCACAGAACAGACACCTCCCGGAACAGTCCGGCGTCAGGCAGCCTCGGCCCCCAATCCCAGCCGAACATGCAGTGAGCTTTTCTCAAATGAGGGAACCCCCGCATGGCATCCGTGGAACCGCCGGTGAAAACCTTTTGATTCTCTTCCTCTATATAACGAGTGGGAGACGCGATCTCCACCCGGAGCGTATTCTCCCCTTCTCCCGCCGCCTCCTTGATATCAAACTCCCAGACACGGTGCATGTTGTCCGCATGTCCCAGTAGTACGTCGTTCAGATAGACGTCCGCCAGAGTATCGATCCCGTCAAAGCGAAGTAACAAAAAATCGCCTGCCAACTGTTCCCCCGTGAGCGTAAAAACTGTCTGAAACCGAAATGCATTCTCCATCAGCTTCAACGCATCCAGTTCATTCATCCTCTCGTAGGGGTCCGGCATCAATCCCTGCCGAAGCAGATTCCCGTATACCGACCCTGGGATCACCGCCGGAATCTCACGCCCGTTTACGCCATATATATCCTGCTCACCCAAAATCTGCATCTGCCAGCCATCGCCGTTTAACGTCATTTTTTCCATAGTTGTCTCCCTCTTCTCTAGCGGCCTTTATAGAATTCCGCCGGTTTTATCTGCTCGCTTTTGATCCGTTTCTTGTTTTCATACATACAAACGTCCGCCTGCTGATAAACGTCCATCAGCATCTCGTCCTCCTGACTCTTATCATAAACCGCATAGCCGCTTGCGATGCTGATGCGAAGAGCCTGATTCTTCACGGCATTATGTCCGTCCATAGCCTGCTTGAAACGGGAAAGAGCCATTTCGCAGCGCCCGGCCACATCCTCACCGGAAAGGATACTCGCAAACTCGTCTCCACCGATTCGGAACACAACGCCTTCCTCCGATTCCATTGCATTCCTGATAATATTCGCGCTGCCTACGATCAACTCGTCGCCTCGCTGATGTCCCAGATTATCATTCACATACTTTAAGTCATTGACATCAAACATGACAATCGCGATTCCGGAAAGCTCCTTCTTCTCTCCCTCCAGCTCCTCAAGCCGCTCCCGAAAGGCCGTCCGGTTCCCCACTCCCGTCAGACCGTCCTGATAGGCGAGTTGACTGACAAATTCCGCCCGCGTGCCAAGCTTCACCGCATTCACCATCTTCTCCAGACTGGCGCTCCCATAACACAAGATAAAAATAAGCAGACCGATGCGCACAAACATAGCGTTGTCACTGTTATGTCCTCTATAGAATCTTACAATATCTATCCCTGTGGCAAATCCGATCCCCATAAGGCCAACGGTCCGTATTGCCTTATAGACATTCCGCACTTTGCTTTCCCTTTCCAAAAGGGCGTTTCTCAGAATCGTATACAACAGCATGACCGCCGACACTGCCAGTAAAATGTGCGTCAGGGTCAATGTCTCATGGTAATCCATTACCCCTGTAAAATGCAGAATCGTGCAGAGGATAAATTCCGCCGCGGACACAAAACAGATGCCCGGAACCACCCATTTCCTTTGAAAGCCGAAAGCAGCATCCAGATAGAGTATTACCGGGATAGGGATCATCATCAGGGAACCGCAGGATAAGACCTGCAAAAGCCTGCTGTCATCCGTAAAAAACTGTAACAGATTTGTCTCCACCAGACACCAGACGGCAATGCTGATTGCAAACAGGCCAAGGTAGAGCAGTTCATGATTTTTATCCATCTGCAGATTGGCCGGAATATCCACAATGATCAGCACCAGTCCCGCAAACAGCAAAAGCAGACAGGTCGAGAAAGCGACCACCTTTCCTGTAAAAGTGCCGAAAATTTCCCCTGCTGCCGAGCCCAGCATCAGGTGATCGATACATGCCCTCGCATTCTGATATACGGTATGAAAGCGTATCTCCACCAGGGTGCCCGCATCCTCCTTAAAAAGCGGGACATAGTTCCATCTTGTACCGAGAGTGCGGTTGTAGACACGGCTTTCCCTGATCCCGGGTTCGTATCGCAGCACGCCGTCCACATATACCTGATAGCTGATATTTTTTGTCCGAAAGCACAGTGATTTTCCCTCTCCCAGATCAGACGGCAGGCTGTGGTATACGCTCTGCTCCTGATAAGGTTCCACGGAAGGCATCTTATGTAAATAATCCATGTCCGCCACACTGCCATCCTCCATGTACCATCCCTCGTCAAAAGCAATGTTTCCCTCAGACAATAAATCCGTCGGCGATGTTCCCCTGTTCGTAACCGCCGCCCAAATGATCATACCTAAAAATATTACCGCCATTGCGGCATAAATCATGTGATATACTCTATTTTTATTTCTCTTTTTACTGGTTTCCGTTCCCGATCTGTTCATTCTGTCCTCTCCCTGTTTTCGGCTCCGGTGT
>CAMWMO010000224.1 GCA_947175305.1 uncultured Lachnospiraceae bacterium | reverse complement strand
GAAATAGGGAGCAAGCAGTCTGCTCGCCCCCAGTTCCACTGCCATCACGGACATTCCCGCAAAAAATTCTGTCAGATATAAAAAAATCTTGTTTTTCAAAATAGGTATGGTACGCATTTAACAACTCCTTTATCCTGCGTTTTTCTCACGCTAATCTACAGTATATATGATGATTTCTTCTTTTACAATCTTAAAATATCCTAAATTCCGCCCTTGACCACCAGAATCTTATCTCCTGCGTTGATCTCCTCCGTGGGCAGTTCGTTGACCTCCTTGAGCTGCGACACCGGCACATAATAGCGCTTCCCGATATCCCACAGTGTGTCTCCCGGCCCCGCGATGCAGATGACCATGCCGGGCAGTTCGCTCAACTTGTTCAGATCAAGCGCCTCCTCCCGAATATCCGTGACCAGATCACGGTTTTGCAGAGCAAATACGATCACCTTGAACTGCAGCGTCGCTTTCACATCCAGTTCATCACTGTCCAGCATTGTCACCGTCAGCTGCTCGATACTGTTGCTCAGCTTATAGAGACAGGTAGGCAGGATATTATCCGCCTCGATCACATACTGGAAGGGCAGCTCATTGACCGTAGAGTAGAGCGATTTGGCGCCGCCTGCGCACAGATACAAGGTGGTCACGCGGAGTATCCCTGTAACGGCTATCCCGTTCTCCACAATAGTCTGCTCGTTGATTTGAATCTCGCCCTCCGAGTGAATGAGCTGATACATCGGCATTTCCGAATTCTGAATCCTCACATGCTCCGCAATCTTGCACTTACCGCTTCCTGCAAGCAGGAGACTCTTTAACGGCATCTGTGTGGTCAGCGCCTCGATCTCCCGGTCTACGCCATAGACATCGGAAAGCACCTCCAGATTTTCTTCCTCATAAAGGTGAATATCCAGATCCAGCACAGGTTCCACGCAAAAGACTCTCTCCTCCCCGTCGAAATCCTGACGCACCTCCACATTGCACTGACCCATGTGATACTGGATCGACGGGATCATATTCTCCCGACAGCCGTGGCATTCGATGATACCGCTGAATGGCACCGTATTCTCGTACCACTGCGTCCTGTCGTTATCTCCCTCGCCCTCATAGAGGAAAAACGCCTTCATCTCTCCCTGGATCGAAAGCTTCTCCTCCAACGCCTTGAATTCCACATGATCGAAACAGATGTGGTGCCATATCGTCTGAAATACATTGGGCAGATTACCGGTCAGCTCCATCTCTTCCTTCAGGCGGAAAATGTCTTTCTTGTGCAGCACCAGCTCCACCACCGGATAGACACACTTGCGGTACTCTACCGGCTCCTCATGGTAAAGATCCACCGCCGCCTCGCATTCCATCTGTTCCTCGCGCTCCAGCACGAAGGAGACCACCGCCTGCACGCTCAGCTTGCGGGAATTGATCAGCCCCACCGTCAGATCCTCTATGCAATACTCCACCAGGATCGTGTCACTGTTGCAGGTGCCCTCCATGTTCACCTTCTCTTCAAAGGGAATCACCGCCTCCATACTGGCGCAGGTGCCCTCCATGTCCGTCAGATACAGTATGGACACCACCAGCTTTCCTTTCAGGCTCACCACATTCTCTCCGGGACGGATCTCCTCCAGTATAATCTCGCCCTTGCTGCTCAGCAGATAGTTCGCGTCCAGTTTGTTATCTGAAATATTCACATCTTCTTCCAATACCATCTGGGTGCCGGCTCTGCCGTTTATCCGGTCCATATGTATCTTTTTCTTCACTAATTCCACAAAAAAGTCCTCCCTGCATGTACTTACTATAAATCTATGCACAGGGAGGACTTGATATGTCAGTTTCCTTTTCTGATCTAAGCCATTGTTATTCTACCGCCCCGATCAGGTCGGTCACATTCTCAATATCATATTGTTTCATATACGCTTCAATGCCCTCCACCACTTCCACGGTGGCATAAGGATTTACAAAATTCATGGCGCCCACCGCCACGGCGCTGGCTCCCGCCAGCAAAAATTCTATCGCATCCTCCGCACTGCCGATGCCGCCCATACCGATGATGGGAATCTGCACCGCCTGCGCCGTCTGATAGACCATGCGCACCGCCACCGGCTTGATGGCGGGACCGGACATGCCCCCGGTCTTATTGGCCAGCACAAAACGCTTCTTGTGAATATCGATCTTCATTCCCGTGATCGTATTGATCATGGAGAGCGCATCCGCCCCTGCTGCCTCCGCCGCCTTCGCCATCTCGGTGATATCCGTCACATTAGGGCTCAGTTTCATGATCACCGGCTGTTTCGCCTTCTTCTTGATCTGGGAAGTGATATCGTAGAGAGAATCCGCTTTCTGCCCGAAAGCGATCGCCCCCTCCTTCACATTGGGACAGGACACATTGATTTCCAGCATGGCAACCGGCGCATCGGAGAGGCGTTCCACCACCTCCAGATAGTCCGCCACCGTTTTGCCGCAGACATTAACTATGACGTTCGTGTCATAATTCTGCAAGAAGGGAATATCTCTTTCCAGAAAGACATCAATGCCCGGATTCTGCAGGCCGATGGCATTCAGCATACCGCCGTACACCTCCGCCACACGGGGCGTGGGATTGCCTTCCCAAGGCACATTGGCAACGCCCTTCGTCACCACCGCTCCCAGCTTATTCAGATCTACAAAGTCACTGTATTCCATGCCGGAACCGAAGGTACCTGACGCCGTCATGACAGGATTCTTAAAGGTTTCCCCTGCAATTTTTACTTCTGTATTCATATGTCTACCTCCCCTGCCTCAAAGACCGGCCCTTCCGTACAGATACGGGCATTGTGCACATGGGAATGGCTGTCCACACCCGCCGTTTTACACACACAGCCAAGGCAGGCTCCCACGCCGCAGGCCATCCGCTCTTCCAGAGAGATGTAAGCCGGGATTCCCTGTTCCCCGGCATATTTTTTGATAGCGCGCAGCATAGGCATGGGCCCGCAGGCCATGATCATATCCGCCTGCAGAGAATAGGCGTTTATGATATCCATCACATTGCCCTTCGTCCCTACACTGCCGTCCTCTGTCGCCACATAAACGTCGCCGTATTCAGCCAGATCCTCTTCCAGAAAAAGCTCCTTGTTCCGGTAGCCCAAAAGAATCTGCTTTTTACCGTCCAGCGTTTTGGCAAGCTCCAGCATAGGCGGTATGCCGATCCCGCCGCCCATCAAAAAGATCTTCTTTCCTTTCGCCTTATCGATCGGGAAACCATTACCCAGCACACCGAGAAGATCCAGCGTATCTCCTGCCTTGCAGGCAGCAAATTCCGCCGTGCCCTTTCCCGCCACGCGGTATACCAGCCGCAGTCTTCCCTTCGCCCGATCAACCTCACAGATACTGATGGGGCGGGGAAGGAGGGTACTTTCGTTATGCGGATACACCCCTACAAACTGACCCGGGTGCGCATTCTTAGAAAGCTTCGTCTCCAGCCATAGATCAAAGATCTGCTCCCCAATCTGTTTTTGTGATACGACAGTCGCTGTCACTTTTTTCTTTCGCGTCATCTGCGTTTCCTTTCTGAAAGCAAGAGCGTAGAGCCCTTTCACTTAAGTTGTTCCGTTAACGATATTATACTGTGTTACAACAAAGAGCGCAACCGCACACAACTTTCCTTTTTATGCCCCCTTCTCCCTTAACTGTTTATTCCCATTTAAAGCGCTTCACAGAAATGCCGAAACATAATAAAGCGACAGCGCCCATAGCGACAATGGAAAATAACGCATTATCCATCGGCAGTCCGAGAAACGTTGCTTTCATTAATTGTATCCCCTGTGTCAACGGAAAAATACTAATAATATTTTGCATAGCAGCTGGCATAATCTCGAAGGGCAGTGTCGCACCCGAAAAAATCAACATTGGAAAGTACAAGACACATGCGATCACACTCGCGCTTTTCATATTTTTAGCAATTCCGCCAACTAACAGGCCCACGCTCAAAGTTGATAGCATCGTCAAAAACCAGCTCCCCAGAAATAAAAGAATAGAACCACGTATTTGGACTTTCCAAAACAGTATAGACACGGGAAGCAGTGTCAACATTGATATGATACAACATATAACATACATTGTAAATTCAACGGCCAGCAA
>CAMWMO010000223.1 GCA_947175305.1 uncultured Lachnospiraceae bacterium | reverse complement strand
TCAATGAGCAGAGTAATTTTGATTTCCAGCTGAACCGTGTCGTCATGTGGGACGGCGGCGATTTGGATGAGATAAAGGCTGTGGGGACTAAGATCAGGACAAGCGAGGACTGGAAGCGGGAGTTGATTGCCTTAGGCGATAAGGCGGTATCGGAGGGCAGGACGGAAAATGCCATCGCCTATTACCGTATGAGCGAGTTTTTCATGTATGACGGCGACCCGGATAAAAAGGCTTACTATGTGAAAGCGACGGAGATGTTCTATGATTACTACCAGTCTGTATTTGACAGCGGTGAAGTGGTGCGTTATGAAGTGCCTTACGAGGATATCGTGCTGCCTGTCATGCTGGCAAAAGCAAAAGGTGAGGAAAAAGATGTAATACTGCTGCATGGCGGGAACGACAGCTATTTTGAGGAATTTTTTATCCCCATGCTTTACCTTGCAGAACACGGCTTTACCACTTATCTGTTTGAGGGACCGGGACAGGGCGGTATGCTGGCTCCCCGTGCGGCGGCTTTTGAGAAAAGGATTAAGAGAGTGATCGCATGGAGCGTTTTCCCGAATTTCAGGGATGTCATCCTTTCCGCGTCCGGCCCTGCCGACGGACGGCGTATGAAGTTGGCGAAATGGCTGCTTGACCATAACTGCAGGGGGATTATCAACGCTGTATTCGGCAGGATGGCAGAAAAGGATGAGATGATCCGCTGGGGCTTAGAACATGGAAAATATGCGTATGAGGCAGAGGATGCCTTTGGGTACGCGCAGAAGATGAATCGGTTCCAGATGATGGACATTGCGGATAAGATCACGCAGGATATTCTGATCGTGGGAGCAAACGGGGACCATTTCATTCCCTATACGATGGTCGGGGAAGAGATCAATGCCCTGAGAAATGTCCGTTCCCTTACCTTCCGTCTGTTCACGGATAAGAAAGATGCCTGCAACCATTGTAACTGCGGAAATGTGAAACTGACCTTTGACACATTTATGTCTAATGTAGCAAACTTTCATACAACATAAGCCTTCCAGTTTTGGAGGGCTATTTTTCTGTAATGCTTGAAAAAGGCTTATTTTGCGGGATTTCTCGCATTGTCTGTTATTTCTCTCACCACATTTTTAAGAATAGAAGCGCGTACATTTTTAGAGACTTCGGGCATTGCGGCGGCCTTGCCCGGAAAAATGCACACCCTTTGAAAGATTGGAGAGTAAGAAAATATCCGCTAAAAAGTATCTCGTAGCGCATTTTATGAAAAAGATACTTTCTAGCGGATATTATTTTACTCTGGCAGCGGGCGCGTGTAAGCGCTATTCTCTCAGTTCTCCGCTGACCGGGTAACAATCGCCATACCCTGTTTTCTCTAAAAACAGTTCTTTGCAGTCGGTAAAGCCGAGCTGGTAAGCGAGCATCCCATAGCGTGATCCAAGGGCGTTCTGTTCGCTGATGCAGCGGTCAATAAGAAGCCGTGTTTCTTCCGGCAGTTGCAGGGCTGCCAGCTCGTCAAAGTATACGTCGGATTTTCGGACAATCTCCTGATAATCCAAGTCGTTGTTTGTTATCTCGTTCATAATACCATTCATTCTCTGCCCCATTAACTGATTTAATACAGAATTTATTTTCATTGTAAATCCCTCCTTGTGGCGCTGGATGTTATACCTGTATCATGGTGGTTGCAAGGGGAAAAGGGTGGATCAGGGACAATTTCGCGCCAACCGTTTCATTCCTGCGGCTGGCGCCTGGGCCTTATTCCTTCGCGTCCCGATTGGCCTGAAAATAGTAGCCATGACCGGTTTTCTCATCGTCAAAGGTAAATTCGCATATCTCGTTATACATGGAGCCGTCCCAATTAAGGATATAAACCTGATAGTCGTATGGGAAACTTCTGATCGTCTCCGCCTCACAGGGGGTATCGGTTCCGTCCATTGTCCAGTCAAAGCGGTGCAGTTTGGTCTCCTCGTATTCTTCCAGTTCGTCCGAGTAGTAGTATCTGGTGAAGCCTTCCGAGGTCTGGTAGCTTTTCATTTTCCGGCGCAGGCTCTTGGTAGTAAGGTACTCGGCGGAATGGCATTTCTTTTCTCCGTTCACTACCGTGTAGCTGTAGCTTTCGGGGCGGTACGGATTTTCAAATTCCTCGCGGTCAATATCCATAGAGATTCCCTTCTTTTCGCATTGTTTCCGCGCATAGCGGAGAAACTGTGCAAGGGTTACATTGTTACGCTGTATTTCGATAGAATAGTTTGCCATGGTGTGGGCCTCCTTCAATATGTGTTTTATTTCTGTGAGTGACAGCTTACGCACCACCGGTCAAAAAGCAAGCTCAAAATACTTAAAAGATATCTTTATTTTTGAAATATTCGGGCAGAAAAAAGCCCCGCCGGAGCGGGGCCGCTTTGTTGTATTATGCAGCGGTGAAGCCCTGTGCTGCGAGTGCTTCCACCAATGCTTTGTTTTCCTCGCCCCGGAGGGTTCCGTTCCGGTCAAGGATGTAATTGCTGATGGCAAAGCCGTAAGTCGGAGCTTTCATGTATACAGGAGCCATGCCGATAAATTCACCGATTGCGGTTGCAAGCTCTTTCCTGCGGGGGCCGGTTACATTGTAGCTGATTTCCATGGTGCCGGATTCTTCGGCGGGTGCTGTTTCCTCGGTGGGCTCGTTAGCCTCTATCGTGGATTCCTCTGTCGTTTCGCTCTCTGCAGCGGTATCCTCTGCCTTTTCCGGTTCAGTTGCCGGGGCCTCCGGGATGATTGCCAGTGCCGTTTCTTTCTGTTCGGGGATAGCGTCGGGCGTTTCCGTGGCCGCTGGTGTGTTTTCCTCCGGCGTGGTTTTCTGCTCTGCTGTGGCTTTCGCTGCCGCCTTGGCTGCGGCTTTCTCGGCTCTTGTCATTTTTGCCCTTGCCTCCGGGAATACCTCCGGCAGTACGCCTAGCGCATAGCTGATTTCAAAAGTGATTTTGCCGTCCGCAGGTACGTTGAAATGGAAGTCCAGCATTTCTACCTCTTTGAGCATATCCGGCAGGTCAATGTTCTTGTACCGTTTTACTTCCTTGCCCTCTACCATAAGGCATACCGGAACCGCGTCCCTCAATTTTGCTGTGATTTTTCCTGTCTTCATAATGTTTTCCACCTTTCGTATTTTGATATTTTGTACTGGCTGCTTGCCTTGTGAGTGACAGCTTATACATTTTGGTGGTGAAAGCAAGCCTTTTTTCAAAGAAATTTTTCTTTTTTCTATCCGCATGAAGACAACAAAAAGGCCAGCCGTGGGGATTGGCTGGCCGGTGGTATCGCTATATTATGCCCTCTCGAAAGGTTCTCCGCAGTCGCCACAGATTACATTTACCTCGCGGGTTGCCCGGATAATGGTGCCGCAGCAGGGGCAGACATATTTGATACTGCGGTTAATGGATTTTGTGCTTCCGCCTTTGGAGCCTCCCTCTATCTGCAGGCGGCTGGCATGGATACCGGCCTCGCCCAAGGTGGCTTTGATCCAAGCCTCGGCCTCCGGGGCCAGTGTCGTAACCGTCCAGCCGTATTTTGCATGTTTCTCAATATGTAGCCCATGGGCCTCGGCGGTTGCCTTGAATTTCATGTTGTGGTAATAGCCGTTGTTGCTTACGTCCTGTATCTCATGTTCCAGATTATAGAGGTGGGCCATTTCATGTAAGAGGGTAGCGGCCAGCTCTGCCATGGGGCGGTCAAGGTACTCGGCGCAAAGATTGATCTCCCGGTATTTCTCCTCGTTGGCGTTCCAGATTTCATGGATACTGCACCAGCCGTATGCGCCGCGCCCGCCATCCGGGGATACGGTGATGGCCGGGCGGGTAAGTTCCTTATTGTAAAAATGCTCATTAAACAGGTCAAACATTTCCTCGGTTTTCTTTACGATTTCAGATATCTGTAACATAGCTGTGTCCTCCTTAAAATTATCTTTTAATTCTGTGTGACACAGCTTACATATTTTCAGTGTGAAAGCAAGCTCAAAAGGGATTTATTTCTATTTATAACTTTTTCTGTGGTATAATCAGTGGGTGCTTTCACTTTAGCAGGAACGGGTTTTTGCCGAAGTAATAGGAAACAGCAGAGAGGATGGTATGCGGATGTATGATGTGATA
>CAMWMO010000222.1 GCA_947175305.1 uncultured Lachnospiraceae bacterium | reverse complement strand
GGGTTAATCTCTACCTGATAGATAGTATCAAACAGGAACAGGTGGAGGTTTGCAGCATAGTATTCCGCAGTCTGTGCCTGCTCATCTGTCAGGTGGAACACGTTCCGGGAAAAATAACTGTCTCCGGCATATTCCACCGTATATTCATAGTGGTGTATGGTACGGCTTTCCCCGGTTTCTTTGTCCGTTTCCTCATATTCCGTGACTTCCACGGTATAGGTGAAAATGCCGTCCGTATTGTCGCGCAGTATCCGCTCCAGCTTTAAAAGGTGGATCTCCCGGTAGTCGTCCTGCGAGGCGCAGAACTGGGAAATGACCAGTGCGCTTTCGTAAATGATGCGGTCTGAAAAGTCATCCGTGATGCCGTATTCGCAGTCGGGACCGAGAGCATCCGCTTTCCGCTGTATCTCATCCAGCAGGGCGTCATGCTTCTCCCGCAGGATGGCTTCAATGGAGGTTTCCGCTTCCGCAATGTTCTCCATGATGACGCTGTTATCGTTCAGTGCGTCGCCTGTGGCGTCATCCAGCCCCAGGTTCCCGAAGATCAGGGAGGGGAGCATCAGGATGAAAAGGACCGGGAGCATCAGCAGGACTGCAAGGGCAGCCAGCACTTTCCCGACAGCCTTCCTGTTTTCCCATAAGCCTGCAGCCAGCATCCCGTAAGGGCCTGCGGCCGCGCCTTTTGCTGCCCCGGCAACCGCTTTGCCGGTCTTTATGGCGCCTCTTGCGGTTCCTGCCGCCGATGCCGCCCTGGAAAGGGCGGACTGTTCTTTGTTTCTGTTGTCTTCGGCCATTTACACACGGTCCTTTCTCTTTGGCATGTCAGGGAGCTTCTGCACGATATTCTCATGGTAGGCGATCTTGCCTTCCCCGGTCATGTACGGGGTGCGCTCCACCGTGTCAGTGGCATACTGTTTGTACCATGTGGTATTGTCAGCAGTAGTGACGGTCTCATAGTTCCCTTCCGGCGCCATGTACTGTTCGGTGTTATACATGCCGAAGGCTGTGCCGTTAGGGTAGTCAACGGAAGTTTTTTTGAACATGATGCGGCCGCCGTCGATCTCCACGCCGGAATAGCTGGGTGCGTCGGGTATGCCGGTCTGCCCCAGGTAGGAGGTGAGAGCCTGCGCTGCCTGGGTTCCGGTCATGGAGCCGGTATAGCTGATGTTCCCCTTTGCCACAGCCCCGGTGACGCCGTTGGCGAAGTCCCCGCCCTTTTTCACGGAGGATTCAAAAGCCCTGCGGCTGATGGGGTTGCTTGCGTGCCCGGTCATGGTCTGCATGGCGCTCTGGGTAAACTGCCTCCCCACAGCCCCGGCAAGCCCGCCGGAGAGGAAGGATGACTGGTTCATGCTGTTTGAACTTCCGCCCACACGGAAGGAGCCTCCGCGGAAGCTGGAACCGCCTGCCACGTTCTTTGCAGTGGTAAGCCCCCTTGCGGCGACCATCAGCTCTGCCATCATGTTGCCGCCGGTATGCCCCACGTTGATGCCGAGGCTGGATAAGAAGCTGTCGATCTTCTGGCTGATCTTCAGGAATGCAATGGCGCATAAAAACCAGATGAACACGTTCCCGGCGGCGGTTTCCTTGCCAACTGCCTGCACATCGCTTTCTGTTACGGCAAAAACAGTCATGGACTGGGAGAGGAACAGTGTGGCAGTAAATATCAGGATTAAAAATTTCTTTTTCTTCATACAAACCCTCCTCTACAGTGATAATGGGTTGGACAGGAAGCTGCCCACCATGGATGTGAACAGGCGCAGGCACCATGCGTTCATCATCAGCAGAAAGATCTGCCCGCCGAACATCCGGCACCACGACTTGAAGATGTTTGATGTGGCCTGGGATGCGCCGGTGGCAAATGCCATGGGTGCCGTATACACGATCACGCCCAGCAGGATGTAGCGTTCTGCCGCCTCAAAGAGCAGCTTGATGTAGTTCCATGCAAGGATCAGCAGGAGTATCAGCGCGATCAGGGCAACGGAGCCGCTGGCGCATACGCCGAGGATGGTCAGCATGACGGAATTGAAGTCCGCAAAGTTTAAGGGCGGCACTTCAGAGGTGAGAATCCAGGAATACGGTGTCCCCCCTATGGCAAGGACCATATCCGTGATCTGGTCACAGTAATAGATCAGGCCGATGAACAGGACGGACCGGATGCTCAGTCGGATGGGGTCCTCCGCCTCCATCCCTGCAACCAGCCCGAAGTTCTTGAAAAGCTGCCATACCCAGTTTAAGAGTACAAGGCCGATGGCAGCGGCAACAAAGACTTTATACAGCGTCTCTGCAGCCGGGAAGTACCGCAGGAAAGTCCCCATGTCACAGCCCAGGGCACCCAGTACCGAGGTGGAGATCAGGTCAAGCCCGTTCATTACCTGCTTGGCAATCCATTCCACGATGCCGTCAAGTATACCCATGGGTCATCCCCTCCCTTCCATCAGCCGTTCCATTTCCCGTCTGAGAAGAACGGTGTGACATAGGCAAGGATGAACCCAAGCCCGTTCAGGATCACCCAGGAGATGGCAATGCGCTTGAGCCATGCGCGGGATTCGTCCACGGTCTTGCCTGATTTTGAAAAATTCATAAGGAGCAGTGCGACGGATGCGGTGACAATGGCGGCGATGGTGGATATGCCCAGGATCTTGCCATAGACATCCTTCATGATGGATTCCGCTTTGGTCCACATATCCGTAGCAAGCACCTGGTTGGTCTGCAGGGCAAAAAAGTAGGCAAAGGCTGCCACACCCAGAATGATGTTCTGGTAATGGATGCGGAATCTCTTCTTTCCGGGAAGCGTGTTCCCTTTGTTTTGGTTGGTGTTCTCTTTGTTTTTTAATGAATTACCTCCTGTAAAAGTTAATATGGTAGAAAAACCCGGCAGTCCGTGAAAGGCTGCCGGGTAAATTGCGCCATGTCAGAAGACACGGCATACGGACTGCAAAAAAACAGCACCTGCGGGTTTGCAGATGCCTGAAAAATGGAATGGATATGGGTGCAGTTACAATTTTGAGCATGACCATTATAGCATGGGCATTTTTACCTGTAAATCGCAATGCCGTGCCAGTTTGCGAAATTAGTGCGCCAATCCGCTGCCAATCTGTCATTTCCCTTCCGGAAAGAACTTATCCAGCATTTCAAGGCAGTCTTTTGAGGTGTATCCCCAGAGGATAGAACTGAGTGCCTGGACCGCTTCCGGGCGTTTCCGGTAATAGGTCCTGTGGGAGATGTTGGCAATATGCGGCCGCAGGTTCTCAATGATCTCATCCGTGTTCTGGAGCTGCTGGGGGGATAGGTAGCTGTAATAGAGTATCCAGTAATATTGTTCCCCGTGTTTATGCTTGCTGCGCAGGATGTCCACGGCAGAGTTTAAGAGTGTCAGCATCTTATTGCTTCGTTCAATGCTCTTTGCATAATCCTCCAGCTTTGACCCGCCGATGTCTGCCCCGGCAAGGTAGATGGAGTCCAGGAATTCCTCAATGCTGCTTCCGTACTCGATCTCAAAGGTGCTCCTTACCTGCTGGACGGCCAGCTCCAGGTTCCAGACGGCATCCCGGTAGTTTTTTAACAGTTTCCATGTGTCATGGAACAGGGGATTCTCTTGCTCTGAGGGAATATTTTTGTTTTGTCTTGTATTTGGCATGATGGTTTACCTTCTTTCTTCATTTTCTGTATCATCTTGGCTGGATCGTGTAGGTCTGCTGTTATCCTCTGGCGGGCTGGCGGGGGAAAGAGTCAGCTCAAACCGGTAGGGCATCTTCCCGTCCGGGCAGGCGATCTGTAAGGAATACTTAACTATAGTTTCTTTGCAGTCGGATAAGGGATATAACTTATACTGGGTTCGGGGGCATTCACAGCACGAAACCCCTTGTGCCGCAAGGATTTGCGCCACTTTTTGGACGATTTTTTTCATGTGCGGTTTTGAAACGCAGGCGGCCTGTCCTGAAACGCTGCTTTCCGCCTCCATAATGGTGATTTGTTCCTCCCTGATTGGTTCTGCTTCAGGAAGGGATGAAGCCTCCAGAACGTGGACTGGAATCTGGAATGTCATTGAAATCTCCTCCTTGTCAATCATTACGGCACTGATATTGAACATGGTGGACAGGTAGCTGCA
>CAMWMO010000221.1 GCA_947175305.1 uncultured Lachnospiraceae bacterium | reverse complement strand
CGAGAAATGCGTTGATTTGATCTAGTAGTTCCTGATTTCCCTTCTGTACCGCGATTCCCCATTTTTCCACGTCCTGAAAGGGGATAAAAACGGCCTTGGTGGTGTCCGGGTTATTCTGCCAGTTGCGGTAGATGGTGAGCTGGTCATAGATAAAGCCGTCCGCGCGTCCCTGGGCGACTTCGGTTACGCAGGCGCTTTCATCCGGCATAACCAGAAGTTCTGTGTCAGGGAGATTTTTTTCGGCATACATATGCCCGGTGGAGCCGGATTTTACCGCAAGAACCTTTCCCGCCTGATTGAAATCATCAATGGAATTGATGTCGGAGTCTGCATTGGCAAGGATCGCCAAAAGGGCGTTGGCATATGGATCTGAAAAATCAATCAGTTTTTTCCGCTCCTCCGTGATGGTCATGGAAGAGATCACGATATCTGCGCTGCCTGTCTGCAGGGAGGGAATCAGTCCGTCCCATGCCGTGTTTTCAATCTTGATTTCCCGTCCGCAGTATTCACCAAAAGCTTTCATCAGGTCCACGCTGACCCCGGAGGGTTCCCCGGCATCGTCCCTTGTCTCAAAGGGCGGATAAGCAAGTTCCATAGCAACCACCAGTGGTTTTGCTGTGTCGGCGGTTTGCGCAGACGCACTGTTGTCGGCAGTTTCGGCATTGCTGCCGCAGCCGAAGAGCAGGGAAGTCAGAAGTAATGTAAAAAGGAAACAAATTCGTTTTTTCATAATGTATTCTCCTCTTGGGTGATTAGATTTTGCTCAACATGAGATATTTTACCACACTATGCTTGTTCTTTCATTGTTTTTTTGCAGTATTATTTTATTTTTGTGACAGGCGCCGCAGGATTTTTCTGTAACGATATCTTCAAATGTGCTATAATGGGCACAGGTTTAATAACCAGAATGCTTCAGACATGCTATATTGCGGAAAGGTGGGAAACATATGAATCCTGTATACGAAAAATTATTGAAATGTTATGAATGCTACAAGGCAAAGATCGACTTTGAACCCAAGGTGGCGGTAGTGTTAGGCTCAGGTCTCGGCAATTT
Organism: uncultured Lachnospiraceae bacterium; assembly: GCA_947175305.1. Taxonomy (GTDB): domain Bacteria; phylum Bacillota; class Clostridia; order Lachnospirales; family Lachnospiraceae; genus UBA3282. The sequence goes on along the minus strand of CAMWMO010000221.1, from coordinate 3,064 downwards.
TGCCAAGGTAGTGGATGTGAAAGCAGAGCTTCCCTACAGCGAGATCGAGGGATTCCCCGTATCTACCGTTCCGGGACATGCCGGCAAGTTTATCTTCGGTTATATCAACGAGGTTCCGGTGGTTCTGATGCAGGGACGGGTGCATTACTATGAGGGCTATCCGATCACGGATGTGGTGCTGCCCACCCGTTTGATGAAGATGATGGGTGCGAAGATTCTTTTTCTGACGAATGCTTCCGGTGGCATCAACCCGGCGTTTCATGCGGGCAGTCTGATGCTCATCAAGGATCATATATCTCTCTTTGCTCCGAATCCGCTGATCGGGCCCAATATCGACGAGCTGGGCACCAGGTTCCCGGATATGTCCCATGTTTACGATGAGGATCTGCAGGGGATGATCACAGATACGGCGAAGGAAAACGGAATCGAATTATTTGAGGGTGTGTACGCACAGCTTACCGGGCCTTCCTTTGAGGCGCCGGCGGAGATTCAGATGCTCCACAAGCTGGGTGTCAGCGCGGTGGGTATGAGTACAGTTGTGGAGGCTATCGCGGCAAACCATATGGGTATGAAGATCTGTGGAGTGTCCTGTGTCAGCAATCTGGCGGCAGGAATGAACAGCGCGCCTCTGACCCACGAGGAAGTGCAGGAGGCAGCCAATGCGGTGGCTCCTAAATTTGAGAAGTTGTTAGTAGAATCCATCACTAAATTTAAGGAGTTTATCTGATGCAGACAGAAATCCAAGCGTTGATTCGCAGAGCGATAGAGGCGAGAAAACTCTCTTATTCTCCCTATTCTCAGTATCAGGTGGGCGCTGCGCTGCTTGCTGGGGACGGACAGATCATCACAGGCTGTAATATAGAAAATGCGGCTTACGGGCCTTCCAACTGCGCCGAGCGGACAGCCATTTTTAAGGCGGTCAGCGAAGGGATCAGGGATTTCAAAGCGATCGCTATTGTGGGAAGTCCGGCGGGGGAGGAGATTACTCAGTATGCCTATCCCTGCGGCGTGTGCAGACAGGTGATGCGGGAGTTTTGCGAGCCGGAGAGCTTTCAGGTGATCGTGGCAAAGTCGGAAAAAGAATATCGAGTTGCTGCGCTGGCTGAACTTTTTCCCGAGAGCTTCGGGCCAGAAAACCTGCGCGATGGCAATCCGAAGGCTTTTTGAGCTGCACAGTGAAAAAGTTACAAAATCAACAGAAAGGTTAAGAGAACCATGAATTACAGATTTTACAACGCAAGAATATTAACCATGCAGACTACAGATATCCTGGAGGGAGAACTCTGGGTACAGGATGATAAAATTCTCTATGTGGGGGCAGGCGGCGACGTAGCGGCAATCTGCCAGAAGCTTTCCATAGAGAGCATCCTCTGGGATCGGGAGATCGACTGTCAGGGGAATCTCTTGCTGCCGGGCTTTAAGAACGCACACACCCATTCGGCCATGACATTTCTGCGCTCTTATGCAGACGATCTGCCTTTGCAGGACTGGCTGACAAAGCAGGTATTTCCGATGGAGGCGAAGCTTGACGGGGAGATGATTTATCATCTCACGAAGCTGGCGGTATTAGAGTATCTGACCAGCGGTATCACGGCGGTATTTGATATGTATCTGACGCCGGAGACTACGGCGCAGGCCTGTGTGGAGATGGGGATGCGCTGTGTGCAGGTCAGCGGGGTCAGCGGACAGGAAGGGTTTGAAGCGTCTCTTGCCAAGATGGAGGAGCGGTATCACACGTTGAATCAACTGGATCCGCTGCATTCCTATTTCATCGGTTTTCATGCGGAGTATACCTGTTCCAAAGCGCTTCTGGAGCAGGTGGCAGTCATGGCGCACAAATATCAGGCGCCGGTGTTTACCCATCTTTCCGAGACAAAAGCGGAGGTGGAGGGCTGTATGGAGCGCTATGGGATATCTCCGGTAAAGCTTTTGGATTCCCTTGGCATGTTTGACTATGGCGGGGGCGGTTATCATTGTGTCTGGCTGGATGCGGAGGATATGGAAATCTTTCGGAAAAGGAATCTGACGGCTGTGACAAATCCCGGCTCTAATACGAAGCTGGCAAGCGGTTTTGCACCAATCTCCGAATATCTGAAACGAGGCATCAATGTTGCCATAGGTACGGATGGACCCGCCAGCAACAACTGTCTGGATATGTTCCGAGAGATGTTTCTGGTCACCGGTCTTGCAAAGCTCAAGGAGCAGGATGCGGCGGCAGTGGATGCACTGGAGGTGTTGAAGATGGCTACGGTAAACGGCTCTCTGGCGATGAATCTGCCGGATACGGATGTGCTGGCGGCGGGAAAACAGGCGGATCTGATTATGATCGATCTGCACCAGCCCAACATGCAGCCGCTCAATAATATCCCGAAAAATCTGGTCTACAGCGGCAGTAAGCAGAATGTAAAAATGACCATGATTCGGGGAAAGATCCTGTATGAGAACGGCGCATTTACGAAAGCATATGATGTGGAAGAAATCTACAGAAAGGCGAATGAGATCATAGGCAGTCTCAGATAGGAATGGATTCTTTGGCACTTGCGGGCATGATCGTATTTTTGATCGTGCTTCTTATGGGAAAGGAATATTACAACAGCAGGCAGTTTCATAAGAAGCGGCTGGAACAGATTTATGCCGGTTACGGCGCTGTCCCCGGGCGGGTTTATGGGGCGGAGGAGCTTGCCCATATCAGTATGTATTATAAGAAGCATCCGCAGGCGGATCAGATTGATGATATTACCTGGAACGATCTGCATATGGATGCAGTCTATCAAAGGCTGAATACCTGCCTTTCTGCCGCCGGGGACGAGTATCTGTACTACAGGCTCAGGACGCCTGCGGAGAGTGTGGACGAGCTGTTAAAAATGGAACGCCGCATCTGCTTTTTCTGGGAGCATGAGAAGGAAAGACATGATCTGCAGAGGGTATTTTATCAGCTGGGACGGACCGGGCGGCATTCTCTCTATGAGTATCTGGATCATCTGGATCTTTTGGGGGAGCGGAAGAATAAGAAATATATCTTCTTTGAAGGACTGGTTTTTGTGAGCCTGGGGCTCATGTTTGT
>CAMWMO010000220.1 GCA_947175305.1 uncultured Lachnospiraceae bacterium | reverse complement strand
AAACCAAGAGACAAAACGAACGGTAGAACCTTACAATCTGATCTATCATTGGGCTGGCTGGTATCTCTGGAGCTGGTGTGAATCCAGAAAGGATTTTCGACTCTTTAAACTGGCACGGATGGCAGATCTTCATATAGAAGAGGCCTTTGAAAAACGGAGTGTTTCCCTTCCGGATCTTTCCCCTGATCATGTGTTTCCACCCACATATCAGATAAAGGCAAGGATACAGCCGGAATACAAGTGGAGACTGATAGAAGAGTACGGTCCCGAAAGCTTTACCGTTCAGCCGGACAAAACTCTGCTTTTTACCGCCGGATTTTCGGATAAGGATAGCATTGTAGGATGGATCGCGTCCTTCGGTGAAGGCGCAGAACTTCTGGAACCAGCAGAGCTTCGGCAGGACATTTTAGCCTTTGCAGAAGGCATTCGAAAAAAGTATTTTTAATCATGACACACAGATGTCGTGATTTCTCTGCTAAGATAGAGCCATCAAGCAAAGGAGGGTTCTATCATGGACTATGAAATCATAACCTTAGAGGAAAAAATTGCTGTTGGTATATCGGCGCGTACCAACAACACAGACCCTGATATGGGAGCCGTTATAGGCGGATTATGGAATCGTTTTTACAGCGAGGGAATCTATACCTCCATACCGGATAAGGCAGACGGAAAAGCGCTTGGCATCTATACCGATTACGAGGGGGATGAAAAATCGGATTACACCACAGTGGTTGCCTGTGTAGCCACTAAAATACCGCAGGAAAAAGACAAATACACCATATGCCGGATTCCCGCGGGACGATATGCTAAATTCGTCGTTCACGGAGATATGGTACAGGCTGTGGCTGAAGCCTGGCAGACCATCTGGCAGTTAGACCTGCCCAGAACCTTTGTCTGCGATTATGAAGAATATCAAAACGACAATATGGACGGTGACGCCGAGATCCATATATATGTAGGACTTCGTGAAGAATAAAAATCGAGTCCCGCACATATATAATAAGAGACACCGCTCATAGGAAGAGTGGCCCAATTGACCATAATCCCATAGAGCGGTGTTTTTCTATCTCATTTCAACTATGAAACAAATACACATTTATTTCATAGTTGGCACCTAAAACAGCCATCTACAGCCATATGCGGTTTTACTCCATTATTCTTGCTCTGTTCCCATACTTCTTTCCGCAAGCCGTAATACGGAAACAATCGGAAGAATCAATATCCCACAAAAGAAATTGCTGATGCCATGAATACAGTCCCACGGAAGTCCTGCAAGAATCCAGGCAGCCATTCCCTGAAAACTTAATCCAAACAGCAACGCATGCACAGGTGCATACAGTGTCCCGAACAGGAACCCGTGTGCCGCACAGACCGTCATATACACAAAAGGCTTGATCTTCCCAGGCATTTTCTTCGGAAGAAGCATCACGATTCCCCAAAGAATTGTCCATACATACAAATAAGGGATCCACCATGATGCAAAACCGCAGAAAATACCGTTTAGAATCACATATATGTAGATTGGATATAATGCCTTTTTTCTATAGACAACCGTAAATGCAATTGTAAATACGCCCAGCAGATGAATATTCGGAAAGAGTTCCATAAGCATCTTGGAAAGATACATAACAGCTCCTAGCATTCCGAATACAGCAATCTCTTTGATCGTGAGTTTCATCGCTTATTCAATCCGAAAGGCATAGTGATTGCCTTCCGTTATAGGGGTGGAACCAACACCTGTCGCCGCATATTCATCATTGATATAGAATGCCCAATATACACCGTCAGTGTCGTAATCAGCCGTAATGCCGTTTACGGTTTTGACATAAAGCCCGTATTCACTTTCGTCTCCCCCGATCATTCCAAGTTCCAGTAAAGCTTCTCCTACCGTTTCTTTGTCCGTATGAATCTCAAACGGTGTCTCGTTTCCGTCCTGATCTGTTACGGTAAAAGAAAATACCGTGCTGCCTTCTCCAAGCTGCCCAGATTCGGCCTGTACCACGGTATCTGCAGAGGATATTCTGCTTTCTTTTCTGCCATTACAACCGGTTGTAAACAGTGCCATAGCCACAATAAGCACCATATAAGGGATGAATGACAAACGTTTTCTGTTGAGTTTCGTTTGCATATTTTAATCTCCTTTTCATCTTTATATCTCTGTTATAAAGTCAATTTTCCCGCAGCTTCACTGTCATAGCCGCTTTCCTGCGGTTCTGATCCTTGATTGCCGCATAGTGCTTTCTGGTCGTCCCCACATCCGAGTGTCCCAGAACATCCGCCACCAGATAAATATCCTCCGTTTCCTGATAAAGATTTGTACCAAAGGTGGAACGCAGCTTATGGGGTGTGATCTTTTTCTGAGGTACAAACTCTTTCGCATATTTTTCTACAAGATTTTCCACCGCGTGCACACTGATCCGTTTCTTCTGCAGGGAGAAAAACAGCGCGTTTTCTTCTCCGGGAAGCGCCTCTTTCGCCGTCATGGCGCGGGGACCCTCTATGTAGTCTAAAAGCGCCCTTTCTACCTCCTCACCGAAATAGAGCACAGATTCACTGCCGCCTTTTCGGATAATTCTGATGCTGTTTTCCCGGAAATTGATATCATTTATATCGAGACCTACACATTCCGATACCCGGATCCCAGTGCCTAAAAATAAGGTGACTATGGCGATATCTCTTATTTTGGTCTTTAAAAAGAAGTCCTTTTTCTTGCCGGAAAGCTGGTTTTCATAGTTTTCCAGACTGTCTAATAAAATCGCCACTTCGTCAGGCTCCAAGTGGATGATGGCTTTTTCGTGCAGTTTGGGCATATCCACTTGCATGGCCACATTTTTTGTGAGCAGTTCCTTCTTATAAAAATAGTCCAAAAAACTTCGAAGAGACGACATTTTCCGGGCGATGCTGCTTGCCCCGTTTTTCTGTTCCCCCGTCTGGGACTCATAATATTTCAGATATTCCTGATACTCCTCAATGTCTATACTGGTCAGACAATCAAGGTCTTTTAAAGTGATCTCCCTGATCTCTCTGTCTGTAAGCGCCGGATTTTTCTCCTTGAGGAAACGCAGAAATACCTGGAGATCATAAGCATAGGATATTCTGGTCTTTGCGCTGGATTTCTGTTCCAGAGCGCGAAAATAGTCCCGTGCGTAGGGAGGCAGCTCCGCTAAAAGCCCCCTCAGCTGCAGGATGTAGCCCGTCTCTCTTTGTTCATGGTAGGTATGATTTCTACTTGCCATCTCGTTCCCATCCTTCCAGATTTCCGCCTAAAATAGCGGTAAACATACGTTCTTTTACGCCAGGTGCCTCAAGATTGATGTCCCGTACCAGCTTCTTAACGGTTTCCCTCTTGGTATGACCGTCTGCGGGACAGGGGCTCTTCACCACAGGCACATTGTGTTTTCGCACAAATCCGATCACATCCGCCTCGTTCATATAGAGAAGCGGCCGGATCACCGTGATCTGTGTACGGTCCAGGTATGTCACCGGACGAAAGGTATGAAATCTGCCCTCGTAGATCAGGGACATCATCATAGTCTCTACCACATCGTCTTTGTGGTGGGCATAGGCAACCTTATTGCAGCCCGCGGCCTTCATGGCATCGTTGAGTGCACCCTTCCTCATCTTGGCGCAGAGGGAGCAGGGATTAGCCTCCTGCCTGTCCTCAAAGATGATCTTTCCGATATCCGTCTTGATAATACGATATTCCACCTCCAGCTCCCGGCACAACTCTTCAATCTTTGTAAGATCCATATTGCCAAAGCCCAGATCCACAGTCACTGCGCACAGTTCAAAGGGGATTGGATAAAAGCGCCGCAGCCCCTGAAGTGCATAGAGCAGAGTCAGACTGTCCTTGCCGCCGGAGATACCGATCGCAATCTTATCCCCCGGCTCGATCATATGAAAATCATCGATTGCTTTTCTTGTGAGGCTTAGTACCTGTTGTAGTTTCATACACTGTGACTCCTTAAAAACTCGCAAACTCGTGCTTCGCACTCTCTGTCCGGCTTCACCGGACGTTTGCTCGTTAAGTGTCACAAGAAAAACAAATGCCAGCTACGCTGTCGCTTGTTTTTTTATTGTTGCACAGTAAAATATTTGTATTTTTAAAAAATAACCCGCCCCCCCCCCAAACGCCCCCCGCCCCCGGTTTCGCCGGAGTGGATATTAC
>CAMWMO010000219.1 GCA_947175305.1 uncultured Lachnospiraceae bacterium | reverse complement strand
ATCATGCTGGCATCCGCAGTATTTGTTCTTGCGGCGCTGACAGTTACCGGCCTTTATGTGAGAAAGAATAACCGGGCGGAGCAGGATAATTATGTGGTGGACTTCGGAGCGCTGGAGCAGAGCAGTACGGAACTTGCGGAAAATATGATTTCGGGAGAAGAACTGGACACCCTTTTTGCGGATGTGGGGACGGACGATCTGGACTATGATCCCAGCTTTCAGGAGGCCAATTCTCTGCACGTAGAAAATACGGAGAGCGAGCAGAAGAAAGAGAAGACATCCGGCAGTGCGGCGGCGGAGAAAAAGCAGAGCAAGGAAGAACCCAAAAAGGACGATCCGGTAGAGAAGTCCTCCGCGAAAAAGCAGGAGAGCGCCACTGTCGAAGAGGAGGGGATGTTTGATGAGACGGTAGATACGGTCATGAGCGATGAGGTGGAGGCCGTATCCGCTACGGTACAGCCGGAGCTTAATTTTAATGAGGAGGATGGGCTGGTGTGGCCTATCGTGGGTGATGTGCTGATCAATTACAGCATGGACAAGACCATTTATTTTCCGACTCTGGATCAGTATAAATACAATCCGGCAATCGTGATCGCGGCGACGCAGGGAGAACAGATTTGTGCGGCGGCGGATGGCCGGGTGACCTCTGTGAGTTACGATCCGAACACTGGCAATACCGTGGTGATGGAGCTGGGAAACGGTTATGAACTGACTTATGGACAGCTTGAGAATATCACAGTGTCTGAGGGAAGCTATGTGAATGTGGGGGATGGTATCGGTACCGTGGCAACTCCTACAAAGTATTACAGCACGGAGGGGACGAACGTATACTTTAAGCTGACCAAGGACGGAGAGCCGGTGAATCCTTTGTCCAAATTACAGTGATGTGGGAGATGGCGGATGTTTATCATACACGGAAATATCAAGACCATGGCGGAGCCGGATTACGCGGACGGTTATGTGCAGATCGCAGATGGTAAGATCGTCGCGGTAGGAGATATGAAAGATTGTCCGGCTCCCGATGGAGAGGTGCTGGATGTGCAGGGAAATCTGGTGATGCCGGGAATCATCGAGGCGCACTGTCACATGGGTATCACGGAGGAAAAGAAGGGCATGGAGGGAGACGACTGTAATGAGACGGTAGATCCAATTACGCCACAGCTCCGCGCCATCGACGCGATCAATCCTATGGATGCCGCCTTTAACGACGCGCTGCAGGCCGGCATCACCTCCGCGATGATCGGGCCTGGTAGCGCCAATGTGGTGGGAGGTCAGTTTGTCTTTGTGAAGACCCATGGGAGATGTATCGATCACATGATCGTGAAAGCGCCGGCGGCTATGAAAGTGGCTTTCGGAGAAAACCCCAAGGTGAATTATTCCGGACAGAACAAGTCTCCCGCCACACGGATGGCCATAGCCGCCATGCTTCGGGAAGAGTTGACCAAGGCCGTGGCTTATCAGAAGAAGCGGGAAAAAGAAGAGGGAGAAGTGGATTTTCGCTATGAATGCTGGCTGCCCGTTCTGCGGGGAGAGATTCCGTTAAAAGCCCACGCTCATAGAGCAGATGATATTTTGACGGCTGTGCGCATTGCGAAAGAGTTTCATCTGCGGATGACCTTAGATCACTGCAGTGAAGGGCATCTGATCATGGAGGAACTGAAGGAGGCGGGCTTTCCGGCTATCGTGGGGCCGGATATGGCAAGCCGCAATAAGATAGAGGTGCAGAATATGGCCTTTAAGACGGCGGGACTTCTGGCGGGACATGGGATCCTGACCGCCATTACCACAGACCATCCGGTGTCGAAGATTCAGTTCCTGCCCATCTGTGCGGGACTGGCAGTGAAGGCAGGTATGTCTCCGGAGGAAGGTTTGCGATCCATTACGATCAACGCGGCAAAGATTTGCGGTGTGGAAGAGCGGGTGGGAAGTCTTGCGCCGGGGAAGGATGCGGATATCGCTGTCTTTACCGGCAATCCCATGGAGGTGTTTTCCAGAACGTGCTATACCATCATAGAGGGGGAGGTTGTGTATCAGGCGGAGTAGGAAAGGAATAGGAATGAGTAGGGAATGTTTTGTGCTGCGGCATGAGCATTCCCTTTTTTAATAAAATATTTTTTACGGAAAATTAGGCAGAACAGGGAGTTTCGGACGATTGCAGTTTTTGCACGGGTGGTTTATAATTGTTCGTGAAAGGAATCAGCCATGCAAAGAAATCATAGTTTTACAAAAATAACCGGCATTTTCCTGATTCTTACCCTGATGGTGACTGCGATTACCGGCTGCGGCATCATGGAAGATTTTCCGGGAGACACACTGACAGGGAGAGAGGAGACAGACGATTTTACCAGTCTGGGCCTTTCTCCTGAGTTTGATTATGAAGTGCCGGAGAGTCTGCCGAGCATTCTGGTGGATCAGGTGGGATATGCGCAGGGAAGTAATAAGATAGCGATGATATGCGGAGAAAATCCGCCGGAGACTTTTGCTGTCATGGATGCAAAGACCGGGCGGGAGGTCTATACCGGGCCGATCGAGCAAAAGGGTTACGATGATGCCTTGGGTATGCATATCAGCTATGCGGATTTTACAGAGTTTAACACGGTTGGAAACTATTATATTCAGGCGGCGGCCATCGGACAGTCCTACATGTTTGAGATAGCGGAAAATCCTTATGAGGCGCTTTCTCAAAAGGTGTTTAAGCAATACTATTATAATCGCTGCGGGGTGACACTCTCGGCGGAATTAGCGGGAGAAGCCGCGCACAATGCCTGCCATTCAAGAGAAGCGCAGATGAAGGATGAGGCGATGATCAAGCGGGATGTGTCAGGCGGCTGGCATGTGGATGAGATCGGGAGCCGGGATGTAAACAAGGGATGTCAGAGCGTTAATTCCTTGCTTCTCGCCTATGAATTATATCCGAATGCCTTTGGAGATGAGATGGGGATTCCGGAGAGCGGTAATGGGATTCCTGATTTGTTGGATGAGGTGAGATATGAGATTGACTGGCTCTTAAAGATGCAGGACAGCACGAGCGGCGCTGTCTATGATTCTGTCAGTTCCGTGGATAATAAAACGGTGGGATATATTCTTTATATAGACGGTATTACTATGAATGCGACCATCAACTATGCGGCTACCATGGCGAAATTCAGTTATCTCTATCAGAGTTATGATCTGGAGTTTGCTACACTGTGCCTAAAGGCTTCGGACAGAGCCTATCGCTACGCAGAGCAGTATTTAGCGGATGTGTCGACGGAGCAGTATTTCTTTGCAGCGTCAGAGCTTTATCGGGCTACGGGCGGGTATCGGTATCATAATGTAATCAAGTCTTATCTGACGCAGAATTCGGAGCCGGATCTGGAAAATGATTTCGTGTTCTGGGGGTGTGTGACCTATCTTTCCACGAAACAGAAGGTGGATATGAATCTGTGTGAAACCGTGATAAATGATCTGATGCGGAAGGTGGAAACGATATCTTATGCGTCGAAGGGATCCAGACTTTTGGTGGAGACAAACGAGAACCGGGGCGGCCATGCCGGAATCTTACGGGATATGACGAGACTGGCAGTGGTGGATCATATCATCACAAACCATGAGTATGCGACTGTGCTGGAGAATCATCTGCACTATATGCTGGGACGTAATTTAAGTTCCATATCCTATCTGGATGGTGTGGGTGGACGCAATTATCGGGATATTGATGAGAGTCTGGGGATCATGAATCAGGTAGATCTGAATGCGGAGCTGTTGCTTCTGCTTACCGCCATTATGGATGATGAGCTTGTGGTGAGTGAAGAATAGAAAAATAAAGAGCTGATATTATACCAGCTCTTTGTTTTTAAAGTACATTTCTTTAATTGTTTCCTGTACAATTATGTTGATGCGGCGCTTTTCCGTCTTATCGAGTTCTGCCATGTAAATGGGCTTACCGTACTCGATGACCACGTGAGCCTTTTTGATCCAGGGGAGATGATCCTCCCAGATCTGGCTGGCATTGTTGATGCTCATGGGAATGATAGGACAGCCTGATTTTTCGGCAATCTTAAAGCTTCCGCCATGGAAAGGAAGAAAAACATCAGGCTCCTTGCTACGGCTTCCCTCCGGAAAAATGCAGATGGAGACGCCGGATTTCACCTTTTCGACAGCCTCAAGAATTGTCTTCATCCCCTGTTTAATATC
>CAMWMO010000218.1 GCA_947175305.1 uncultured Lachnospiraceae bacterium | reverse complement strand
CTTACCGATCACGGGAAGAAGCCCGTTTTGTAATTCCATGGTGGGAATTCCCCGCTCATAGTGATCCTCATAGATCTGCCCACCGGTCTTTACGGTCACATGAAGATAGGTGGAAAGCGCATTGACCACCGAGGAACCCACACCGTGGAGACCGCCGCTGGTCTTGTAAGCTTCATTGTCAAATTTACCGCCTGCGTGCAAGGTGGTGAAAACCAGCCGCTCCGCACTGATACCCTTCTCATGCATACCTACGGGAATGCCTCTGCCGTTGTCAGACACGGTGGCGGAGCCGTCCGCTTCCAGAGTCACCCTTATCGTGCTGCAAAATCCGGCCAGATGCTCATCCACCGCGTTATCCATGATCTCGTAGATCAGATGATTTAAACCCTTGGTGGAGACACTGCCGATATACATACCGGGACGCACCCGGACAGCCTCCAGTCCCTCCAGGACCGTGATGCTGGAAGCGTCATATGTGTTAGAATCTGTCTTAGCCATAATATCCTCTTTATTTTTAATGTTCGTAATATAAGCTCAATTATGATTAGCTTACCATATATTTTGTATTTTTGCAAAGGGAAAATACAATATACTGTAGTCTGTGTGCGCTATTCACCCACTTCATACAGATATTCACGACCCTGTTTTCCCACTCGTTTCAGAATTTCCATATAATACAGCAAAGGCACTGCTTCCGCCGCCAGTTCACGCCGTATCCCGGCGACCTTGGCAAATTCCTTTATAGTAAAGGGTTCCTCGATTTCTATGGGAACAAACTGCATAAAATCCTCACGTCTGTCGATCCGGATCTCGTCAAAGAGGTCAAGGGGCATTCTGTCATAGCGCGTGGAGCCCCGCTTTTTATTCCGGCTCCAGCCGTTTAACATCCGATATTCATCTATATCGATGAGTGGAAAGCGGAAGGACAGATTGGGATCCTTCAGAAAAGCCTTGATCTTATAGAGCTCCGAGAAGGCGTGGAAGGCATTGCCTGTCACCGGAGATTTATGCTTAGGGGAAAGCTCCCCGCTCTCCTCATCCATCCAGATGAGCCATTTAAAATGTGGTATAGGATACACCACTGTGACCGGATACAGGGGCAGAAAGGCAGTCAGCTTGGGGCGCAGCTTCCCGAAATTGCCGTTCTGGATCTCTATGATGCGTCCCTCTCTGTATATATCTGCGATAAAGCCCTCCACAGGCACCTCATGGTAATCCTCATCAGGTTCATAATAGAGCTTCATGACTGCATGAACGGTTTTTTCCTGCAGGGTGCCGAAGCCGTGGGGATCGTTTTGCTTTAACAGTACTTTTAACTTTGCGCTTTCAAATGCGTTCTTGTCCATAAAAGCAAGTATACCATATATAGTGGTATCGAACAAGTGTTTTCACATAATATGATTCGGGTGATTTACAAATGGTTTTTGGTGTAGTATAATAAAATTGAATATTTTTATGTGCTTGAAAACAAATAAAGGAAAAAAAATGAACACATTTAGACTCCGCTTGAAAAAAGGTGTCAAAAACATAAAAAAAGTTCTTGGCGGTAAAATGCAGATGACAACCCGTCAGAAATATCATGCCCTGATCGGCTCCATCATGCCCGTGCATGTGCTTTTGCTTGTCGTTTTCTGTGTTTTTCATGTCACGCCTATGTTTATCTTTAATATTTTCAGCGTGCTCACCTATGCTTTCTGCTTCTGGCTGATGCGGGGGGAACGTGCGCACTATCTGGCAATCTATTTCATCGCTTATATTGAAATTATTTTGCATTCCTTTGCGGCCTCGATCTGCATCGGCTGGGAGTTTGGGTTTGCCCAGTATATCATTGCCATTGTTCCGGTCGGCTTTTATATCTGTTATACGCTTGAGCTCAAACGCTATAAGTTTACCATTGCCACTCTGTCGGCAGTTTTTTCGGCGGTCGCCTTTTTGTCCTGCAAATTCCTCTCCTTTTTTGGTGATCCTGTCGTTATTTTGGATAATATCGCTTTGGAGCTTGTCCTCTATGTATTCAATTCGCTCTGCGCTTTTACTTTTTTGATCTTATTCTCCTTGATCTTCATTTTTGAGATTAAATTATCCAGCAATCAGCTCAAACACCAGAATGCGATACTGGAGAAACTGGCCAGTACAGACCCTCTGACCGGTCTGTATAACCGCCGAAGCATGGATATATTTCTCTCACAGGCAGTGGAAACCGAATCCAATTTTGCGTTGATCATGTGCGATATTGATGATTTTAAGAAAGTAAACGATACTTATGGACATGATTTTGGCGACGTGGTTCTGAAGGGCGTTGCAAGTATCACCGCCGAACAGGTGAGGGAGCAGGGATATGTCTGCCGCTGGGGCGGAGAAGAGATTCTGATTCTGCTTAACAATGCATCAGAGGAAAACACCTTCCGCATTGCGGAAAACATCCGCAGAAATGTGTCGAACAGACTGTTTGATCTGAATGAAAAGTGGGTACACTGTTCTCTCACTCTCGGCATCGCGTTTCACCACACCAACGAGGCCGTGGAAGAAACGATCACACGAGCCGATTACAAGCTGTACCGCGGTAAAAGAAGTGGCAAGAATGTGGTTATTATGTGACTGCCTTAGAGTTCTCTTACATTTCTGTCTCCGTGCAGGATCCGCTCTCTATCTGAGGCATTGATCGGCCGAAGCTGCCCGCTTCTGTCATAATACGTTAATAGTGTGGAATTTTTGGCTACGGATCGTTTTCCGTCGTCAGTTAACAGGCTGATCACCTGATCCAGATCCCCAGAGCGAAGATGTTTCCGGATTCTGGCATCCCGTTCAGCCTGTTTTTCTTTTTCTGATTCTTCTGTGGAGACGGCTTCCGGCTCCTGTTTTTTGAACGTTTCCGGTGTGATCCCTTTGAGGGCATAATATTCCTCAGTGTACCGCTCTGCTTCCTCTGGCGTTACATCTTCTGAAATGATCTCCGGTGTTTCATCATTCCAAATCCGATAGAGGAAATCTTTCACAGCCTGCCAGACTGAAAGAACAGTCTGCCACAGGGAGCCGCCATTGGCTGCAGACATCCGGGAAGCCGCCTTCTCTGACGACTCCTCTTCCGCTTTTCCGGCACCGGACAGCTCCAGTCTGACGCCGTCGGAACGTTTGATCTCTGCGCCAGGTTTCTCATGTATTTTTTTGTCCTCGCCCTTCTCCTCCTTTTTGGAAGAAGATGCCTGTTCCTTTTGATGCTCTAAGCTGAACTTTTCCTGGCCTTCCGCATTACCGACAGACTTTAATTGACTACTATAGTCATAGGCGGGGTTATTGCCGTCACCGACCCTGTAGATCATAGTACCACCCTGTTACTTTTGATTGATATAATTAACCAGCCCTTCCGCAGCGATGATCTTCTGCATAAACTCAGGGAAAGCCTGCCCCTGATAAGTCGTTCCTTTGGTCACATCCGTGATCACACCGGTGTCAAAATTCACTTCCACCGTATCGCCCGCCTCGATCGCCGCAGCCGCCTCCGGACACTCCACGATGGGCAGTCCGATGTTGATGGCATTGCGGTAAAAGATTCTGGCAAAGGTTTCAGCGATCACACAGCTTACACCAGCCGCCTTGATGGCGATAGGCGCGTGTTCCCTGGATGAGCCGCAGCCGAAATTCTTGTCAGCCACGATGATATCGCCCTGCTTCACCTTTTGAATAAAGGTCTTATCAATATCTTCCATACAGTGCTGCGCCAGTTCCTCCGGGTCGGAAGAATTTAAATAGCGAGCGGGGATGATGACATCCGTATCTACATTGTCTCCATATTTAAAAACCGTTCCTTTTGCTGATTGCATAGTATCCTCCTTTATGTTTTGCAATGCATAACTCAAAAAACTTCGTTTTTTTCGTTCGCGGGCTTCGCCCTATGCATCCATCAGAATAATCGCTTAGGTGAGCAAGCTCCCCAGCGCTTATTCAGCTGTCTGCGCACTGCTCATTATTTTCGCGTAAGCTGACAGGGGCAGGATATCTTTCCTGTCACCGCGCTGGCTGCCGCCACTGCAGGGCTTGCCAGATAAATTTCCGAGTTTACATGTCCCATGCGTCCCACGAAATTTCGGTTGGTGGTGGAAACACAACGCTCACCTTCTGCCAGAATACCCATGTAGCCGCCAAGGCAGGGACCGCAGGTAGGGGTGCTTACGATAGCGC
>CAMWMO010000217.1 GCA_947175305.1 uncultured Lachnospiraceae bacterium | reverse complement strand
TTATTAGATTTGCAGCCAAAACAGCTTGTGTCAATTGTCTTACGGCGAAAAAAGCTTGTCGAAAAGGAACTATAATTAAAGTTTAAGGAGGAAAATGTTATGGCATATCATACAAAAACAGATTTGAGGAACAAAGTGATCTATTCCGTTTATGTCAGGAATTACAGTGAGGAAGGAACTTTTGCAGCGGTGGAAAAGGATTTGGACAGGATAAAGGAGCTTGGGGTGGATATTATCTGGTTCCTGCCAATTTATCCGATCGGACAGGAAAAACGTAAGGGAACGCTGGGGTCGCCGTATGCCATTGCCGATTACAGGAAAGTGAATCCGGAATTGGGAACATTGGATGATTTTAAGCACCTGGTAGAGGAAATCCATTTAAGGGGAATGAAATGTATGCTGGATATTGTGTACAATCATACCTCACCGGATTCGTGGCTGGCAAAGAACCACCCGGAGTATTTTTATAAGACCCCTGAGGGAGAGATGGGAAACCGAGTAGGTGATTGGGGAGATATTGTCGATTTAGATTACGGAAATGAAGAACTTTGGGAATATCAGATTGATACGCTGAAAATGTGGGCAGGCATTGTAGATGGTTTCCGCTGCGACGTTGCGCCGCTGGTTCCGCTTGCATTCTGGTTGAAAGCAAGGGAAGAGGTGGCTGGGATCAATCCTGAGTGTATCTGGCTTAGTGAATCCGTTGAGCCGGAATTTATACTGGATTTAAGGGCAAGAGGAATGACGAGTCTGTCGGATTCACAAATTTTTCAGGCATTCGATATGTGCTATGACTATGATATCTACAAATTTTTCAGGCAGTATTTAAGGGGCGAAGGTTCCCTCAGCAAATATGTGGAAGCCGTTAATATGCAGGAATATATTTATCCTGCTAATTATGTAAAAATGAGATATTTAGAAAACCATGATCAGGAGAGGGCAAAGAAAATAATTCCGGAGGAAGAAGCGCTCCGGAACTGGACAGCATTTATCTATTTCCAGAAAGGGACTGCTCTTCTTTATGCAGGACAGGAGAACCAAAATGAATTCAGGCCGGATTTATTTAATAAGGATGTTATAAATCTGGATGGCAGCCATGATATATCGGATCTTTTAAAACGGCTTTATCAGATAAAGAAACTGCCTGTCGTTGCAGAGAGCAGTTACCATCTATCGGCCGACGACGAGTTGGGGGCAGTTATTGGCGAACATAAAAAAGTTCAGGGAACAGACAGGCTTTTGGGGATATTCAGTTTTGAAGGGAAAAGTGGTCAAATAGAGACCGGAATGCAGGACGGAACTTACATAAATATGGCGGATGGAAAAGAGGTTCAGATCAAAGACGGAAAGATTGACTTAAAAGCATGTCCGGTTATTATAGAAGAAAGGGGAAATCGGCGTTAACCGATTTCCTCTTTCCTATTCTCCAACTCCCGATAAGTTTGCACAATAATAACGGCTGCAATCACAAAGGTCAGGATATCCGATACGGGCATGGAGTAGAGCACACCGTCCAGTCCGAAAAACCGGGGCAGGAGCAGGGCGAATCCCACACCGAACACGACCTCCCGAATCAGGGAGATTGCCGTGGAAGCCGCCGCCTTCCCCAGAGATTGCAGGAAAATGAAGGTACCCTTGTTCACCGTGGCAAAGATCATCATGCAGAGGTAAATACGGAAGCTCTTAATGGCAAATTCTGTATAATACACACTCTCGTTTGCCGCGCCGAACAGATTGATAAGCTGTCGGGGAAACAGTTCCACGATCAGCAGGGCAGCAGCACCCACTGTGGCCTCTACACTCAACAGACGGGTGAACAGGCTTTTCACCCGGTCTTTTCTTCCGGCGCCGATGTTGTATCCGACAATGGGGATGCACCCTGCCGCGGTTCCTACGGCGATGGATATGACGATCTGGAAAAATTTCATCACGATCCCGACGACTGCCATCGGGATCTGCGCATACTCCGCCTGTCCAAACACGGGATCAAGCGCGCCGTATTTCTGGATCATGTTGTTGATGGCAGCCATAGCGGCTACCAGCGAAATCTGGGACAGGAAACTGGTGATTCCTAACGCCAGATACTTCCCGGCCAGTTGATGGTGGATGCGGAAACTTTCTGCTTTCAGCTTAACGGCCTTCATATGGCACAGATACCATATGGCTAATATGGCTGTCAGAATTTGTCCCATCACCGTAGCGACTGCCGCTCCCATCATCCCCCATTTGAATGTAAAGATAAAGATCGGATCGAGAATGATATTGACTACCGCTCCTGCCAGGGTGGAGATCATGGCGAACTTTGGGCTTCCATCGGAACGTATGATAGGGTTCAAGGTCTGCCCGAACATATAGAAGGGCACGCCCAGGCTGATCCAGAAGAAGTATTCTTTGGATTGGAAGAATGTTTCTTCATTGACGCGCCCGCCAAAGAGTGTTAAAATCTGCTCCTGGAAAATGAGATAGACAGCGGCAAGGATGATACTGCTGACAATGCACAGCAAAACGGCATTCCCGATGCTTTTGTGTGCATCATCCTTACGATCTGCCCCCAGGCAGATGCTGACAAAGGCGCAGCAGCCGTCTCCGATCATGACGGCTATGGCCAGGGCGATCACCGTCATGGGAAACACAACCGTGTTGGCGGCGTTGCCATAGGAGCCGAGGTAACTGGCGTTGGCGATGAAAAGCTGGTCCACAATGTTGTAGAGCGCCGCCACCAGCAGCGAGATCACGCAGGGGACCGCATATTTTTTCATCAGGCTTCCAATAGGCTGCTTTTCTAAAAAATCATTTGCTTTCTGTTCCATAAGAGTTCCTCCTTGCATAAAAATAGTGCGTAGACAAAGAAGCTGGATTTACGCCTCTTTGGCCACGCACTTTTTATTTGAGTATTAAGTTTGAGCAGATTATAGTCTACTCGTTCTATTTCGATTTGTCAAAGGTGTTTTTTCACAAAAAACTACTCTATGTCCACCCCGGCCGCTTCTCTGGCGGCATCGAAGGTAGTCACATTGACCGGCCCGTAGGTGTAGGTCTTGTAGACCGGCGTAATCTCGTTAAAAGCGTTAAAATACACATACTCGGAAGTGATGTTGATGTTCTGGTAAACGCCTTCCCGCACCAGCTCCTGATAGCTGCCATCCGTCAGCATCCGCTTGAGCGCCGGAGCATCGGTGGAGCTGACCTGATAATATATATAATAATCGTAGACATTGAACATATCGATGCGGTCATTGGTCAGCACTTCTATCACGTCATTGCTTAGACTGTAGCGGCACAGACGATAGTTTTGCGAGACGTCCATGTAGTACACATAGCCGTCCTGAACGATGGGATTCCAGAGATTCCCCCGCCAGACCACGGTGTCTTCGTCGGTGGACACATCCATAGCATGAAGATAGTGATCCTTCCCGGTGCCGTTATAATAGATCCTGCCGTTTACGTAGCAGTTGGGATTGATGATTTCCTCGGCAACGGTCTGTTTGTCTTTTTTATCAATCCGCACCTTATCCAGAGTGGTGCCGAGAGCATTGTCAAATTTCTCATAGTAGAGGTAATTGCCGCAAAGCTGCATGCTGACAATACTGCAGCGATCCAAACCTACAGTGGATTTTCCCTTTAGATTACTTCGGTATATGCCCTCGGTATGTGCCAGATACCCCAATCCGCTTCCGTTGGAGCCGTCGCTGGTCATGGCGTAGTAGAGATATTTCCCGGCGGCGTTGATGGAAGAGACGGAGTTACCGGAAAGTTTGACTATTTCGCTCTCATCCGGATTCATGGCGTAGAGGGCATAATTATCGTAGGCGTTGGCAAAGTATACCCGTCCGTCCGCCTCGCAGAAGTAGCCGCCATTATTCAGATTACCGGGAGTATTTCCCACAGTGAAATCGTCATTCATGGTGATATGGCCGCTTAAAACGACACCCAGAGACAAGAGCATTAAAACAACAACTGTTATTGATATAATCAGGATGTTCTTCTGTGTGGTGCTCATGGAATTTCCCCTTCGATAGAATAGTCGTACAGCACTATTATATCGAGAATCCTTCTTGCTATCAAGAACAAATTGCGGTAAACTTAGGGGGTAACAAACGGGGAAAGGATGGAAGGTATGGATTTAGCAGATTTGAGGGTACAGCTGGATGCGATTGACGAGAAGATCGTAGCCCTTTATGAAGA
>CAMWMO010000216.1 GCA_947175305.1 uncultured Lachnospiraceae bacterium | reverse complement strand
GGAGATGACAGCATAAGCACCTACCGTCCCCAGATAAAAAAACAGAACATTTTTTGCAAACTCCAGAAGATCCATCTTATAGATCTCTGTCATAAAAATCTCAAAATCATAAAAAATGTACATAGCAAAAACCACTACAAATGCGATGGTTGCACTTATAATGGATTTAAGCACCTGCCAGCCTATATAATCGTTCCGAAAAAAGCTTCCTATGGCGAGGTTTTTCTTCCCCTCGCGGGCTTCATAGGAAGCCATCTTGGTCATCAGAACGACTCTTTCTTCGTTTAACATAGAGTTTCTCCAACTTTCGAAACAGATCAATTCAGGAAACGCATCTTCGGATTTTCCTTGGTATCCTTCTTAGCCATCCTGGGCGGTTCAGGTTTCTTGATGCTGTTCCCCAGCTCATTCGCCATAGTGTTCTTACACTTTGCGCAGAAACGTCCTGTCATGATAGCCGCGCCGCAATTTTCACAGGAAAGCGTAACGCCGGACTCTGCGCTCAGCTCCAGACGCTCCTCACGAAGCCACTGATGGATCTGGTTCGTAGATACGTCGCAGGCCTCAGCCACCTCAGGAATCGACGCATGGCCGTTATCCTGGATGTACTTCTTCACTTCCTGGAATTTCTCCTCCATCTTCTCCCTGCACGGTATGCAGATCGGCGGACCGGAGACATAGTTAAAAAGATTGCCGCATTTTCTACAGTTTCTTACATTCATATTCTATCCTCCCTTGGGCTGATTTTCTCAGGTGCCCCTTCCGATAGCAAGGGTCAGAAAATAAATCCGTTGTACACCTGCTTTCTTGAACTCACGACTCACAGCATCTATGGTACTGCCTGTCGTATATATGTCATCGATAATTATAATCGTACTTAATTTTACATCATTACGACGGATTTTGAAAGCCCTTTTCAAATTATTTTGTCTCTCTGCGGCAGATAAATCTTTCATGGGCGCCGTTTTTTCCACTCTCTCGATCAAATCCGGAAGCATGGGAATTCCTGTCAGGACAGAAAGCTCTTCCGCAAGAACCTCCGCCTGGTTATATCCTCTGGCTCTCAGCTTGCTCTTGTGGAGAGGAACGGGTATGAGGGCATCCGCCCGACAGGCACGGATAAAACCGGACAATCCCTCCGCCATTCGGGCAGCATAATAAGCGGCATACTCCTGCCTGCCACGGTATTTAAAGCGGGCGATAGAGTCGGAGACGCTTTTATAGGAAAACAGCGCTCTGCCACAGTCATAGAGATGTGTGTGTGATGCGCAGTCCCTGCAATATTCCTTTTCCTCCTCTGCCAGATGCTTGCCGCATTTCATGCAAAAGGGCGGTTTGACCGGCGAGGGCACATCGGCACAGTCACTACAGACCAGCGCGTGATAAGGCTTGACCGGCTCGTCGCAGACAGGACATCGGCGAGGATAGAGCCATGTCAGAAGTGTGTTTAGAAATGAGATCATGAAAGGTCCTTTCCTGTAAGTTCAATTTGTTCGGAAAATCCCGTATAACGCCGGTTTTCCCGATTGTTCGCGATCATTTCCTGCAGGGTGGCGCGACTGCCCAAAATGGTGACGCAGGTTTTGGCTCTCGTAACCCCTGTGTAGAGCAGATTGCGGTTAAAGAGCATGTGCGGCCCCGTGAGCAGGGGCATGATGACCGCGGGATACTCGCTTCCCTGAGATTTATGTATGGTGACGGCATAGGCCAGCTCAATCTCGTCCAGATTCCCGAAAGGATAAGTGACCCGCCTGTGTTCGTCAAACTCCACGACCACCTCCCTGGCGTACTCGTCGATCGTGCGGATAATGCCGATATCCCCGTTAAAGATTCCCATGCCCTGATCGATGGGAATCTGATAACGGCTGACCACCTCCCAGGCAAGCTGATAGTTGTTCTTGATCTGCATCACCTTATCCCCTTCCCTCAGGAGCGTTTCCCCGGCCTGGTATTCTCTCTTTGACCGATCCGGCGGATTCAGGTATTTTTGCAGGATACCGTTCAGTGTCTCCACACCGAGTTTGCCTTTGCGCATGGGTGTGAGCACCTGTATATCGTAAGGCTCCGCGTTTACATAGCGCGGCAGCTTCTCCAGGATCAGCTGGATCATATGTTTATATATGACATCCGTGTCATTTCTTTCCAGAAAGAAAAAATCTTTGCTCTTATTATCCAGGATCAATTCCTCGCCCGCATGGATCCTGTGGGCGTTCAGAACGATATCGCTCTCCTGCGCCTGCCGGAATATCTTTTCCAGCTTCACCGTCTGAAATGCCCGGCTTTCGATAAGATCCTGCAGCACCTGCCCCGGTCCCACAGGGGGGAGCTGATTGACATCTCCCACCATGATCAGTCGTGTACCCACGGAGATGGCCTTTAAGAGCGATTGAAAGAGAAAAATATCTACCATAGACATTTCGTCCACGATGATCACGTCCGCTTCCAGCGGATTTTCCTCATTGCGCTCGAAACGTGCCGTCTTTCCCTCCAGAGCAGCCGCTCCGGACAGCTCCAGAAGCCGGTGCAGTGTACGCGCCTCGTACCCTGTCGCCTCGGTCATACGCTTCGCCGCTCTGCCTGTAGGCGCCGCCAGATTGATATCCATTCCCTGTGCGCGGAAATAGTGGATAATGGCGTTGATAGTAGTGGTTTTCCCGGTGCCCGGACCGCCCGATAGAATGAACACGCCGTTGCGTATGCTCTCCAGCACAGAACGCTTCTGCAGCGTATCCAGAACGATCCCCAGCTGTGCCTCCACCTGATCTATCTTTTGAAGCAGCGCCTCCTCCTCGGCCGGCAGCAGCTTCTCCGACACATTCAGATCATGGAGCATCTGCGCACAGCTGAGCTCCGCATAATAAAAGCGGGAGGCGTATACCCTGCGTTCCGTCTCCGGCGGCACGGGTATTTTGATCACCAGCTTCTTATCCATAGCCAGATTCTGAAGCTGCGGTTCCATCAAAGACGGCTCGATCTCCAACAGTTCTCCCGCTCTGGCAAGAAGGTCTTTCGCCGGCAGATAACAGTGTCCTTCACCGCCCGCCTGCTGCAGTGTATAGAGCAATCCGCTCCTGATCCGATAATCTGAGTCGGTATGAATCCCGATCTTCGCCGCTATCTCGTCCGCAATGCGAAAGCCGATACCCTGCACATCCTCCGCCAAACGATAAGGATTTTCCCGCAAGATTCCATAAAGCCCCATGCCATAGGCCTCATAGATGCGCATCGCCAGCGTGTTGGAGATACCGTAGCCCTGCAGAAAGGTCATAGCATCCCTGGCATCCCTTTTTTCATAGAGAGAGGCTGCAATCTCGCGGGCGCCCCGCAGACTGATTCCTTTTACCTCCGCCAGGCGTTCCGGCTCCTCCTCGATGATGCGGTATGTGTCCGCACCGAAAGCCTTGACGATCCGTTTGGCTAACGCCTCGCCGACACCCTTCACAGCGCCGGAAGCAAGGTACCTCTCCACGCTCACCACATCGCTGGGCGGCAGGATCTGATAGCTTTCGATCTTAAACTGCCTGCCATATACCTGATGCGTGGTATACTCTCCCTGCGCTTCGATGGTCTCTCCCTGATCCATGGTCTTAAAAAAACCCACGCAGGTGAGTTCGTCCTCCTGCGTGAGAAGATTTAATACCGTATATCCATTGTCCTTATTGCGGTAAATAATATGTTCGATAAAACCTTTGATGGTCTCCATAAAACCTCTTGACCCGTAGCTTTGTGAATATAGAAAAATCAGAGTCCGTAGTTGATCTTCGCCTGCTCGTATAACATCTGCGCCAGGGAATTGGACCCCTGCGTCGCAGTCTGCTCCGAAATCTGCTGGATCACAGAATCTTTAAAATAATCAACCATATTAGACGCATAGCCATCTTCATCATCTCCGAAAATGTCCACCGTCTTCTGCATTTCTTTATAAACCTGCTCCCACAGATATGCCTCGAACTGTTTGCAGGCGTCAAAGAGCGCATCGCTCTCCTTCTGCTTCGCCGCCTGATCTGCACTCTGCAATGTCTGCTGCAGCTTCTCGGTAACCACGCGGTTGGTGTCTGTCATATAGTCTGTGTAAGCGGATAATCCGGTTAGGTCGTTCATATAGGTATCTCCTTAATTAACGTTTGAGGTTATTCGCAACCTCCAGCATAGAATCGGAGGTGGTGATGGACTTGGAGT
Organism: uncultured Lachnospiraceae bacterium; assembly: GCA_947175305.1. Classification (GTDB taxonomy): domain Bacteria; phylum Bacillota; class Clostridia; order Lachnospirales; family Lachnospiraceae; genus UBA3282. The sequence goes on along the minus strand of CAMWMO010000216.1, from coordinate 58 downwards.
TCATCTCGTAAGCACGCTGTGCCACGATCAGATTTACCATCTCATTTGCCACATGCAC
>CAMWMO010000215.1 GCA_947175305.1 uncultured Lachnospiraceae bacterium | reverse complement strand
ACTCTGGACGAGTCGGTCACTATCTCCGATGCAGTTCAGGCATTGGCTGATTCAAGCGACGGGGTCATTCCCCTGAAAGCCGGAGAACAGATCACCGTGCAGGAACTTCTGGTGGGAGCCCTTCTGCCCTCCAGCAATGAATGTGCCCTGTGTCTGGCGGAATCTATTGCCGGTTCGGAGGAGGATTTTGTCGAGATGATGAATCAGAAGGCGCAGGAACTGGGACTTTCCCGGACAATCTTTTACAACAGTAACGGTCTGCCCTCCTACACGGAGGATTTCGTTCCTGCAAAGCGCCAGAACAGCATGAGCGCAGAGGATATGTTCCGGCTGGTATCTTACTTTTTGAAGGTCTATCCGCAGATCACGGACATCACTTCTATGGAAGAGGCATCCATAGAATCCCTTGACCTTGAGGTGAAAAATACCAACCCGCTTCTAAGGAATCTCCCCGAAGCCACCGGATTGAAGACAGGAACCACCAATAGAGCCGGCGCCTGTCTGGTCACATCCTTGACTGCGGACGACGGTAATCTGGAGCATGATCTGGTAGTGATCGTTCTGGGCACGGAAGACTCCATAGAGAGGGGACGGGTTTCGGGGCTGTTGGCGCGATACGCCCTGCATACTTTTAATACGGGCATAGCAGAATCGGAATCAGGGGTATCTGACCGGCCTTACGGTAATTTACCCACTCATGCCGAAGCGGCAGTGGATCTGATCATTGGGACGGCAAAAAACCGGAAAGGAAACAGTTATGAGCAATAAAATCGGAATAAACAAAAGATTTTTCACGCTTCTTGTGCTGGGGGCCGTACTTTGTGGTGTGTGCATGGGAAGAGCCGGTATGACGGTCAAGGCCAAAGAGCAGACATTTGTCATGGATGCCAGGCTGCTTCCCTCTAACCAGTCTGCTTATGAGATCCAGGTGAAAGTGGAAAATCAAGGGCAGGACTGGGAAGGAACCGTGCGGCTGAGGGTGACGGAAGACTATGTATTAAATGACTGTGCTTATGATACGGAACTGTCCTTACCTCAGGGCAGTACGAAGCAGTTTGTAGTCAGGGTGCCAAAGGACAGCCTGGACCGCACAGACGGGGTGGTGCAGGTAACTCTCTTAGATAAAAAAGCAGGTAAGGTGGTGCAGAAGGAGTTTGGCAGGCTTCTGCAGGCAGAAGCGGACTCCCTGACTATGGGTATCCTGAGTGATAACTACACGGCGTTGTCCTACCTGGATATGGGAGGAAATGAATTTTATTATAATGGTAAGAACTACCCTATAAAACTGGAGGAACTGGATCGGGACAAGCTGGCGGATTCCCTGGATGCTCTAAATTTTCTGGTAATTGACAGCTATAACACCGGTGTTTTGCCGGATCAGGCATTGGAAAACATCAAGCAGTGGATGGATGATGGAGGAATGCTGGTTATAGGTACGGGAAGCAGTGCCGAAGAGGTACTGGCAGGCTTTGATGATCTGGTACAATGCAACAGAGTCTATGATCCGGGAGAAGGGCCGAACGATTACAGCGATCGGGTGGATCTATCACAGCTTCCTATGGCGGAACTGATAGATGTGAGTGGTAAATATCATGAAGGATATGAGGTCTTCGGCCTGATATGTTCTCAGGGATACGGCGCAGTGGAGATCCTGCCTTACTCGCTGGCAGAAGTGGCGCAAATGAACGCTGCGGGTGATTATGAACAACAGCAAGGTTTCGTGGAGGGCGTACTGCGGCAGGTAAACGATTATGCAAATACCAATGGACTGGGTCAATATACTTATAATTATGACAGCAAGTATCTTCTTACGGAGATCAACAGTCATTTGGGAAACGGAAACAATCGTTTGCGGTTTGGCGGGTTGAAAGTAATCGTGATCCTGTATGTGATCTTTGTAGGACCCGTTCTGTATCTGCTCCTGCGCTTAGCAAAGAAGCGGGATTTCTACTGGATCGCGGTGCCTGTGACGACGCTTGTGGGAATCTTTCTGGTGTATTTTGCAGGAAGAGGGTTTGAGGTGGTGAGCACCAAGGTGTATTCTGTGACGGTACAGGATCTGGATAACGGGGGAGACGCCCGGACTTATCTGCGCTGCTACGATGCCGGACATAAAGAGTGGAAGCTGCGTCTGGCGGAAGGATATGAGTACGCGGGACCTTTGAAGGAATATCATTACAGGAGCAATGATGAGACCGAATATTACTATCACATCCGGAAGGAAGGAGACAGGCTTTTCTTTGGCATCGACCCGTCTATGGGCTTTGAGGATGGCTATTTTCTGGCAGGGGCCGTTAGGGAGCCGGAGAAAGGCAGCATCCATGGTGATGTGCAGTTGAACAGTGTGCAGGGAATCAGCGGCACGGTTGTCAATGAGACCAACCGGGACTTTAAGTATTTTGCAGTGACCGCGGGAGAAAATCTGTTTGTATATAAAGATCTTCCGGCAGGAGCGGTGGCCAGGCTGGAGGACATGGAAGCGGTATATGATAACGGCGGCGGATACTATAATGGCGTGGATGGCTATTATTATGACTTTATGCGGAACGTACAGAAGGGCGAAATGGCGAAAGATGTGGATATCCTGACGGCCCTGGGTATGGGGATATTCTCCGCCTATTCCGTGGAAGATCCCGGTGCGATGTTAATCGTCGGGGTGACTGCGGACTGGGATAAGGCGGTGGACGATCATTGCAGCGAGGTGTCTTACGGATGCCTCTATGCGGTGCAATAGGGAGGTAACATGCTGTATATCAATGATCTGACAAAAAATTATGGTTCTTTTACGGCAGTGAATCACTTGTCGCTGCATATTCCCGAAGGGGATCTGTTTGGCTTCGTAGGCCCCAACGGTGCAGGGAAGACGACCACAATACGGATCGTCTGCGGACTGCTGCGGGCGAGCGGCGGCTCGGTGAGGATCGGCAGCACGGCAGCGGCGGTGGGAAGCAAAGAGATGAAAAGGATGATCGGTTATGTCCCCGATTTTTTTGGCGTATATGACAATCTGAAAGTGCGGGAATATATGGATATGTATGGCTCCATGTATGGAATGTATTCCCGGGATATTGCCAAACTGACAGATGATCTGCTGGAGCTGGTCAATCTTTCGGATAAAAAGGAAGTTTATGTGGACACGCTCTCCCGCGGGATGAAACAGCGCCTCTGCGTGGCAAGGGCTCTGCTGCACAATCCCAAACTGTTGATCCTGGACGAGCCAAGCTCAGGGCTTGATCCCAGAGCCAGAGTAGAAATGAAGGAATTACTGAAAAATCTTCACTCTATGGGTAAGACCATTGTGATCAGTTCCCATATTCTTTCAGAGCTTTCGGAGATGTGCAACAGTATCGGGATCATGAACCACGGTCAATTGATCACGGCCGGCAGGATCGAGTATATCATGCAGCAGATATCCGGCGGGAAAAGGATGCACATCCAGATTGCTTCCGGCATGGAGAACGCCGTGAGGATCCTGAAGGAACAGGTGGGCGTCCGGATAGAGTCTGTCAGAGAAAACGAGATCATTGTGCTGTTTAATGGTGCAGATGAGGAGGTCAGCGCGCTGATCGGACTCATGCTTCAAAATCAGGTGGTTCTTGGGGGATTTTACAGAGAGGAAGGCAGTCTGGAGTCCCTGTTCATGCAGGTGACAGGAGGTGGCGCACAGTGAGACTACGATGGAATCCTATTGTGAAAAAGGATCTGCAGGTGACCGCCCGCAGTATGCGTTTAAGCTGGGGATTGTTTGCCTATGAGGCGGTGCTGACAATGATCTTTCTTCTGGCGTTGTCGATCATACAGCAGGAGAGCGGAAGCTTTTACAGCAGCGGCAATATCTATGGCTATCTGATCTATCTGTTTCCGGCACTTTCCATTGCGCAGGTGTGTATTGTGGCGCTGGTGGCGCCGGTCCTTACGGCCTCTGCGATCTCCGGGGAGAAGGAGCGGCAGACTTTTGATATTATGTTGACCACATGCATGTCACCTTTTTCCATTGTTCTGGGGAAAGTAATGTCTGCGGTGCTGCGTATCCTGTTTTTTGTGGCGGCCGGAATGCCGATTATGGCGCTGGCTTTTGTGGTGGGTGGTCTTAGCTGGAGCTATCTGTTTTACTTTGTACTTACCATTATCCTTTTGTCGGTATTTTCGGGCAGTATTGGAATTTTTTGTTCTGCCCTCTGCCGTCGCTCTATAACGGCTGTTATATTATCTTATGTATTTTATATTTTTGTTTATGG
>CAMWMO010000214.1 GCA_947175305.1 uncultured Lachnospiraceae bacterium | reverse complement strand
TCCCAGAGAGTTGATCGATGAGAAAACAAAATTCTTCATCAACCCCACCGGCCGTTTCGTGATCGGCGGACCTCACGGTGACGCAGGTCTTACCGGCCGTAAGATCATTGTAGATACATACGGCGGCTATGCCCGTCACGGCGGCGGCGCTTTCTCAGGAAAGGACTGTACCAAGGTGGACCGTTCCGCGGCTTATGCGGCACGTTATGTGGCGAAGAATATCGTGGCGGCTGGTATCGCAGACAAGTGTGAGATTCAGCTTTCCTATGCGATCGGTGTGGCACAGCCCACTTCCATCATGGTAGATACCTTCGGCACAGGCAAGATCGCAGACGACAAGCTTGTGGAGATCGTTCGTGAGAACTTTGACTTAAGACCCGCGGGCATCATCAAGATGCTGGATCTTCGCCGTCCGATCTACAAGCAGACAGCGGCTTACGGACACTTCGGCCGTAACGATCTGGATCTGCCCTGGGAGAAGCTGGATAAGGTGGATGCACTGAAGAAATATCTGTAAGACATATATGACGGTTGTGTCATATAAAAGGAAAAGGGAAGTCCCTGCGTCGATATGGTGCAGGGACTTTTTGCTGCAATCGTCATTGTATTTATCAAGTTTTCACGATAATGGCATTTGAGATATGTTATAATAGTTGCAAAAGAAAAAAGCAGCAATAGATGGAGGGCAAGCATGGCATTTGCACATCTGCACGTTCACACGGAGTTCAGTCTCCTGGACGGTTCCAATAAGATTAAAGAATATGTGAAATATGTGAAAGAGCTGGGAATGGACAGCGCCGCCATCACAGATCACGGCGTGATGTACGGCGCTGTCGATTTTTATAAGGCGGCGAAGGAGGCGAGGATCAATCCAATCATCGGCTGTGAGGTCTATGTGGCGCCTCACTCCCGATTTGACAGAGAACTGACGGGCGGTGAGGACCGCTATTACCATCTGGTGCTTTTGGCAGAAAACAATGTGGGATATGCCAATCTTACGAAGATCGTCAGTAAAGGCTTTACGGAGGGCTATTACTACAGACCTCGTGTGGATATGGAACTGTTGGAGGAGTACCATGAAGGGCTGATCGCGCTCTCGGCCTGTCTGGCGGGGGAGGTGCCCCGGTATATCCAGAAGGGTCTGATCGATGAGGCGAAAAAGGTAGCGTTAAGATATCAGGAAATTTTCGGGAAAGACAATTATTTTCTGGAGCTGCAGGATCACGGGATTCCGACGCAGCAGACGGTCAATTCCGCCCTGCTTCGTATGAGTAAAGAGCTGGATATTCCTCTGGTAGCCACCAACGATGTGCATTACACCTATGCGGAGGATGCCCAGCCCCACGACCTTCTGCTCTGCCTGCAGACCGGGAAAAAACTGGCGGACGAGGACCGCATGCGCTACGAGGGCGGGCAGTATTATGTGAAGAGCGAGGAGGAGATGAAGGGGCTTTTCCCCTACGCATGGGAGGCGGTGGAGAATACCCAGCGGATCGCTGACAGATGCCATGTGGAGATTGAGTTCGGCCATTACAAGGTGCCCCACTATGAAGCGCCGGAGGGCTATGATTCCTGGAGCTATCTGAACAAGCTCTGCCAGGACGGTATGAGGGAACGCTATCCCGAGGATGACGGCACCTTGCAGGAGCGTCTGCAGTATGAGCTTGACACCATCAAAAGCATGGGCTTTGTGGACTATTTTTTGATCGTGTGGGATTATATCAACTTTTGCCGGGAGAATGGGATTGCCGTGGGGCCGGGGCGCGGCTCGGCGGCAGGCAGCATCGTGTCCTACTGTCTGAAGATAACGAATATCGATCCCATCAAATACAGTCTGCTTTTTGAGCGGTTTCTGAATCCGGAGCGTGTTTCCATGCCGGATATCGACGTGGACTTCTGCTTTGAGAGACGACAGGAGGTTATTGACTATGTTGGTCAAAAATATGGCTCGGATAAGGTGGTGCAGATTGTCACCTTCGGTACGATGGCGGCGAAGGGCGTCATCCGCGATGTGGGAAGAGTCATGGATCTGCCCTATGCCTATGTGGACCGCATCGCCAAGATGATACCGAACGAGCAGAATCAGGGCGTTTCCATCGATCGGGCGCTGGAGATGAATCCGGAGTTTAAGAGTCTGTATCAGGAAGATGAGCAGGTACACAATCTCATTGATATGTGTAAGAGGCTGGAAGGACTGCCGCGGCACACCTCCATGCACGCGGCGGGCGTAGTGATCTGTCCGGAGGCGGCGGATGAGTTCGTGCCGCTTTCCAGAGGCGCCGACGGTTCCATTACCACCCAGTTTCCCATGACGACTATTGAGGAGCTGGGCCTTCTCAAAATGGACTTTTTGGGGCTGCGGACACTGACGGTGATCCAGAATGCGGTTCGGCTTGTGGAACAGAGTAAGGGGATTGCCATTGACATAGATAACATCGATTACGACGATAAGGAAGTGCTGGCCTCTCTGGGGACGGGGCGGACGGACGGCGTGTTCCAGTTGGAGAGCGGCGGCATGAAGAGTTTTATGAAGGAGTTAAAGCCGCAGAGCCTGGAGGATGTGATCGCCGGAATCTCTCTGTACCGTCCGGGGCCTATGGACTTTATTCCGAAATATATCAAGGGCAAAAACCATCCCGACACGGTGACCTATGACTGTCCGCAGCTGGAACCGATCCTGGCGCCCACCTATGGCTGTATCGTGTATCAGGAGCAGGTCATGCAGATCGTGCGGGAGCTGGGCGGCTACACTATGGGCAGGAGCGATCTGGTACGCCGCGCCATGAGTAAGAAGAAGCAGTATGTCATGGAGCAGGAGCGGAAAAACTTCACCTACGGCAATCCGGAGGAGGGAGTCCCCGGCTGTGTGGCGAACGGTATCGACGAGAAGGTGGCGGATCACATCTACGATACCATGATGGACTTCGCCAAATATGCCTTTAACAAATCCCATGCAGCCTGCTATGCGGTGGTAGCGTATCAGACGGCCTATCTGAAATATTACTATCCCGTAGAATTTATGGCGGCTCTGATGACCTCTGTGATCGATAATCCGAGCAAGGTGGCGGAGTATATCATGACCAGCCGCAGCATGGGGATCCAGATTCTGCCGCCGGATATCAATGTGGGAGAAAACGGATTCTCCGTGTCGGACGGACAGATCCGCTATGCCCTCTCCGCCATTAAGAGCGTGGGCAGGCCTGTCATCGACGCCGTGGTGGCGGAGCGCGAGGCCAGGGGTCCTTATCTGAATTTGGGAGATTTTGTGACACGCGTGACAGATCGTGACATGAACAAGCGAGTAGTGGAGCATTTTATCAAGGCGGGAGCCATGGATAGTCTGGGCGGCACGCGCAAGCAGCTTCTCAGCGTGTACATTCAGGTGATAGACGGCATCCAGCAGGATCGAAAGAATAATATGGCGGGACAGATATCCCTCTTTGATCTGGCGGCCGAGGAGGAGAAGGTGGATTACCGGGTGAGCCTGCCCGATGTGGGAGAGTATTCCAAGGAGATGAAGCTGGCATTCGAGAAGGAGGTGCTGGGCATCTATATCAGCGGACACCCGCTGGAGGAATATCAGGAGCTCTGGAAAAAGAATATCACCAACACCACTGCGGACTTTACCTGGAATGAGGAGACCGATGAGATCCGTGTGGAGGATGGGGCGAAGGTTACCATCGGCGGTATGATCACGGAGAAGAAGATCAAATACACTAAAAATGAGAAGGTGATGGCCTTTTTGCAGGTGGAGGATCTGGTGGGATCCGTGGAGGTGATCGTCTTCCCCAGGGATTATGAACGGTACGGCAATTCGATCCTGGAGGACAGTAAGGTCTTTATCAGAGGCCGGGCATCTCTGGAAGAGGAGAAGGACGGCAAGCTGATCTGTGAACAGATCACTCCTTTTGAGCAGGTGCCCAGAAAGCTGTGGATCAAATTTCCCACCAAAGAAGCTTACGAGTCGAAGAAGGAGGAACTCTTTGCCATACTGCGTGAGGTGGAGGGAAAGGATAACGTGGTGATCTATGTGGAAAATCCGAAGGCTATGAATCCTTTGCCCGCGAACTGGAACGTGGAGGCGAGGGAAGATCTGATAAAGAAACTGGAGGCGGTATTTGGGGAAGGGAATGTAAAAGTGGTGTAGGACGCTCTTGAAAATCCTTTTGTGATAGAGTAAAATAATGGTAAAGTGAGTAAAAAGCGTCTGTCAGGGCAGAAAGGTATGGTTATCGGTATGGCGAAGC
>CAMWMO010000213.1 GCA_947175305.1 uncultured Lachnospiraceae bacterium | reverse complement strand
AAACAATAAGACTTTGTGAATTTTTACATTTTTTAAATTCCCTATTTACATTTTTTGAGCTTTCTGCTATCATATAGTTGAGCGTTAAACCAACAAATTATACATAAACTTATTTAAAAATGACAAAATGTATGTTGGTTTGTCGTAAAACTAAACAAAAACAGGAGGAAGAAAATGAAAAAGAGTAAAGTTCTTAGTTTGATCTTGGCGAGCACCATGGTTATGGGCACACTTGCCGGATGCGGCAGCGATAATTCTACCGGATCAAGCGCACCTGAAGAAACCAACAATTCTGTTGACGACAGCGCCGCCGAGGATAACGCTGCCGATGACAATGCGGCTGACGATAGTGCTGCCGATGACAGCGCATCCGGTGCGAAGTCGGGCTCCATCACTTTGGGTATCTGGCCCGAAGACACTGAAACTGAAGCTATCGAAACGCACACAGACTATTATGTTCCTGCATTTAACGAGATGCATCCTGATGTTGAGGCTATTCCTGCATATTACAAATATGCTCCGGACACCTATGTAGCTATGGCTACGGCAGGCAATGCACCTACAGTATTTGAGTCGTGGTATACCGAGCCCGAGAAACTGATTCGTAACGGTTTGGTTAAAGACATTACTGATGTTTTGAACGAGCGCGGCTGGGCTGATTCCATGAGTCCTGCTATCCGTGATCTTTTGTCTGATGATAACGGACGTATCTATGGCGTACCTCGTGATGCTTATTCACTTGGCTTGATGATCAACGTTAAGTTGTTCACGGATGCCGGTCTGGTAAATGATGATGGAAGCGTTAAGTATCCTACTACTTGGGAAGAGGTTTATGAGGACAGTAAGATTATCCGCGAGAAGACCGGAGAGGCAGGTTTCTGTATGCAGGCTTCCGATGGCGGCGGTGGCTGGCACTGGTCTAACATTGCTTGGAATTATGGCGCTACTCTCTGTTCTGCTAATGCTGACGGCACTTACACATCTAACCTGAATAGTCCTGAGGCTGTTGCAGCTATGGAATGGGTTCAGAAGATGGTTGCTGACAAATGTGTAACTGATGATCCTACTCAGGAGAACTGGGGTACTGGTTTTGACCGTATCGGTACTAACACCGCGGCTATGTATATTGCAGCTAACGATGCTGTTGACCAGCCTTCCTACAGAGGCATGAATCCGGATGAATTCTTCCTGGCGCCTATGCCTGCAGGTCCTGGCGGACATTTCACTCTGATGGGTGGTACACCTTACTTCTTCTCACCTGATGCTACTGACGACGAAGTTCGTTGGGCTCTGGATTATCTGGAAGTTATGGGTAAATCCCCTGAGGTAAGTGACACTGCACGTGATGGTTGGGTAGCTGACGCTGAATACCGTGTTGAGAAGGGTATTCCTGTAATCCCTACATTCCCGGCATGGGTTGGTGCTGTTGTTGACGAGCAGAACAAGGTTATTGATGAGTATACTAATATTGATATGAATCTGTGGCAGCCGTACTTTGATTTCTCTAAGGAAGAGGGAGCACTTCGTGCTGAGGAACCTGGGGATACACAGACAATGTATACCTTGTTGAATGATGTTCTGCAAGCAATCATTGCTGATCCGGCAGGCGTGGATATCCAAGCTGAACTGGATGCTGCTAATGATGCTTATCAGGCTGTTTTGGATGCAATGTAAATCGTACGCAGTTCTAAATAAGCTATGAACTATGGGCCGCCGCATTTGCGGCGGCCTTTTTGGATATAGCTGAAATATGCGTAAATGAGAGGTGATTGATGAATGAAAAATAAAAATAAAAACAACCCAACTCATCTGTCCGGTAAAAATGCAAAGCTCCGCAGTGACTTAGGGGCCTGGCTGTTAATGATTCCCAGTCTGATACTGTTTGCTTTTTTTGTGTGGGTACCTTTGTTGGAAACTGTGCGGATGTCTTTCTATGAGGTTAATGGAACAACTCTTGTTAAATTCGTTGGCTTTGAAAATTACAGGAAGCTTGCTATTCAGCCTGCTTTCAATATTGCTTGGGGAAATACGGTTAAGTATACGGTGTGCTCCTTGATCGTAGGTCTGGCTGTACCTGTTATCCTTGCAGCTCTGATTACGGAAATGGCCCATTTCAGAGGGTTCTTTCGTCTTGCAGCTTATTACCCTAACGTAATTCCCGGAATTGCCGCTGTTATGATTTATTCTATTTTCTTTACTTCAGGTGACAGTGGTGTTTTGAACATCCTGCTGGCTAAGATTGGTGTTGGACCTGTAGCGTTTTTGACAAACAAGACATTGGTCATATTCTGGATAGTGGTGGCCATGACATGGAAGGCGGCGGGCAGTACGGCTCTGGTATATATGTCCAGTATGGCTGGAATTTCGCCTGATCTGTATGAGGCTGCTACGATTGACGGAGCAACTCCCTTGCGTCGTTTCTTCTCTATTACCATGCCTACCATTTTAAGAACAGGTAAGACCATGTTGATTCTGCAGATTCTGGCCGTATTCCAGATCTTGTACGAACCCATGATGATGACCAACGGCGGACCGAATAATGCAAGTATTTCTATTATGCAAATGGTTTATAAACTTGCCTTTGAACAGATGAAGATGTCACAGGCGGCTGCATTATCAGTGGAAGTATGTATTATTCTGATTATTCTGACTGTTATTTATTATGCTGTTGCCAATAGCGGCGGGAAAGAATAAGGAGGTGCGCTATGGGATTTTTTAATAAATATGAAGGCAAGGAAGACGGTACAATCCGTTTTTATGATGTGAAGTCAGGAAAGACCAAATTCTGGGTCACTATGATATTCATTGCCTGTATTATCATTGCAATAATTGCATTGTTTCCGGTATTCTGGCTGGTTTGTACTTCCTTGAAGGATTTGACGGAATATATGAGTACTACTCAGATTCTGCCGAAGCACCCGGATTGGAAGGGGTGGGTAGATACATGGAATGCCTTTGGATTTACCAAATATTACATCAATTCTGGCATCACGGTTGCCGGTGGCGTGATCTGTGCTGTGTTTTTTAACGGTCTGATGGCGTATGTTCTGGCTGTTTTAAAACCGAGAGGACATAAGATCGTTCTTGCGCTTGTTATGTGGTGCCTGCTGATTCCGCCTACTACCAGCTTTGTCGCTCTGTTTGTAAATATTAAGAGAATCGGACTGTTAGGCAGCTTTATTCCCCTGTGGTTGACCATGGGCGCTAATGCTTACTGGGTGGTTCTGTTCAAAAACTATTTCGAGAGTCTGCCCAAGGATTTTCTGGAGGCAGCCAGAATAGATGGATGCAGCAATTTCGGCGTATTCTGGCGTATCGTATTGCCACTGGCAAAACCGATCATTGTGGTTGTTGCAATTTTTGCTGTCACGGCAGCATGGAGCGATTTCCTGATGCCTTACCTGTTATTGAATGGTACAAACGGTAAGGAAACGGTTATGGTTAAATTGTTTACTTTTAACTCTTCTATCAAGACCAACCAGATTGATTTGATCCGTGCGGTTCTGTATTCACTTATTCCGCCTACCATTATCTTTGCCGTATTCCAGAAGCAGATTATGGATGGAGTTATGTCAGGAGGTATTAAAGGTTAATTATGGGAAAAGTTGCTGATCGTTATTTTCAAATCCACCCATGGCAGGTGGTGGAAGAGGGATTTGACCCCGCTCACAGCGAGGTTAGTGAGTCCATATTTTCACTGGGAAATGAATATACAGGTATTAGAGGTTACTTTGATGAGGGCTACTCAGGAGCAAGCCTTCAGGGATGCTATCTGAATGGTTTGTACGAGAGTAGAGATCTTCCTCCGATCGGATACAAGGGTATGCTCTCCTTTACGGAGTTCATGGTGAACACAGTGGATTGGGTGTATACCCGCATCACCTGCAACGGCCAGTCTCTGGATTTGGCAAAGGTGTGCTTCTCCGACTTTTGCCGTGTTCTGGATTTCCGTACAGGTTTGATGACGAGGGAATTTATCTGGCATGTAGATGATGCTACGGCAGTCAAACTGATCTTTGAGCGTTTCACCTCTATGGAGGAGGAGCAGTTTTGTGGTCAAAAAATTACAGCCCAAGTTCTGTCCGGTAAGGCGGAACTTGTCATTCGGGCGGGTCTGGATTTTTCCCGTTCCCATGTATTTATGAAAAAGCCAATGTTTCATGTGGATTTCCGGCGGGCTGATGGCGTAAGCTGCGAGATCCAGGCTACTACCGGTAAAACAAATCAGACGGTTTACGCTGCCGCCGC
>CAMWMO010000212.1 GCA_947175305.1 uncultured Lachnospiraceae bacterium | reverse complement strand
GTGTGGCAGGTGTCCATACCGAATCAGGGGATGTGTTTGTGATGCGTAATGCTTCTCCGGGCATTGTGGGCCGTGTTTTAAAAAATATACCAGATATTCCGACCCCTTCTTTAGGAGGGGTGATGCCGGTAAATAAAAGTGGAAATTCTTATGGAATGTATGATGATGACGAATTGATCGCCGGGGAGAGTGCGCACGATGTCTGGGAGGCATCGAACTATTGTGGCGGGGGAAAAAGCGTAGATATAGGAAAATTCGCTTTGAACGGTTCCGATGAAGTGTGGATCGTGCATGCCAACAAGGAGACCACGTTGGAGATATTCTCGATGTTCGATCTTCGCGATGGACGTTTTAAGTTTGTCTTGGTCAAGCCGGATCAGACCGTGCAGACGCTCAATGAGAGTGGGAGAAAAAACACTGTGAAGATTACGCTGCCGCAGGGGAGAAATGTAATTAAGATGGTGGGGCAGAAGGCACAGGTGAAGGATATCAGCATATCGTACGGAGGCGTGACAGAAGAAGATGTGGATGCCATCTACCGGGATGTGAATCAGGAGTATGCCTATCAGGTGTTGGAGGGAAAAAAGCCGATCGATGTTTCCAGATTGGAAGAAGTCAGTTTTAACTTGACAGCAGAGGAGGTAAGCAGATTATTTCAAAAAGCACTGGAAGAAGGCGAGGTCTTATCCGAGGAAAACTGGGAGGATTGGTTTGTCTACTCCGATGCGAAAGAGACGGGCCAATATTTGCTGGAGGAGCTGAAGGCTGGTGGAATCAGGGAATTTGACAGCGGGATACTTGTTAAAATTGCACCGTATATGAGAGGAGAGGATGTGAGCGAGTGTTTCCGATATCTTTTGGAGCACGGCAAGGTATCAGAATCTGATTTAGAAGATATCTTGATTTATTCTGACGCCGATTCGTCTTCTCAGTATCTTGTTGAAGCAATAAAGACAGGCAAGATGAACGAATTTAACGGAAAGCTTTTGGCTCAGGTGGGTTTCCGGATATCGCCGGATGATCTGGCGGATATCGTGCTGACGCTCGGAAAGGATGAACTGACATTCTATGAGCTGCGGGACTATGTAATTCCTTATCTGGGAGAAGAACAGACGATGCAGTGCATTTACCACTACATCGATTTAGGGAATGTTTTGACAGATTCGCAGCTTTGGGATTTATGGCCGCGTGTTTCGGAAGAGAATTATCTTCGGGTGATAGAATATAATGGGAAACAGAAATAAAGCAAGAACAGGAATACAAAGGCTGCCTGGAAACAGGCAGCTTTTTGCTCGCATATAGTTCAATTCAATTGATTTATACTGTCTTTAGAGGTACAATAATATTAATATATATTAAGCGGTTTTTGAGCCACCCGTACCTGTACTTATATCGCGTGGATCCCTATCCGTTATGCAGATTTTTCGTGGGAGGGGGTATTTGACATATGCGTCATAAAACAATTCGTTTTCTGGCTGTAAGTCTTATTATTGTAATCGTATTATGCAGTGGTGCTTTTGTCTGGCAGGTGAAAGACATGGATGCAAAGAGCACCAAGGTAATAAACGAAATCGGAGAGATCTATATGGCCGGAATGAGCGAACAGACGACTCTGCATTTCGGAACGATCATGGAACTGCGCTTGTCACAGGTGGAAGGGCTTGTCCATGATATTACGCCTAATCAGCTGAATGGATATGTACAGGTATGCAGTCTCTTATCCCATAATGCACAGGCAAGAGGTTTTGACCGGCTTGCTTTTTGCATGGAGGACGGTACTTTTGAACTTCTGTATGGGGAGGATATTGGGGAGATTGATTCCGCTACTTTTATGAATGCGATCAAAAACGGTGAGGAACGCATGATAATGGGGACGAATAAAGCGGATGAACACGATATTTTACTGAGTGTTCCTATGGTTTACGAATTGCCGGACGGCAGGAAAAGTATGTCCCTCGTGGCGGGATTTCCGATGGAATACATAGCGGAAACGCTTTCTGCGGAGTTGTCCGATTCCATGCTCTATTTTGTGATCCGGCGGGATGGTCTGGTCATCATACAAAGTGATGCGAGGAATGAAAGCAATTATTTTGATGGAGTCGAAAAACGTTATTACACCGGAGCGAAGAACGGCCGGACAAAGCGTGAGCTGACGGAGTATACAGAGGGATTGAAGGCCGCTATGTCGAAGGGTGAGAACTATGCGAAAGAAGTGTATTTAGAGGACGGCAGACGGCAGGTGTACGGCAGGAGTCTGCCTTATTCAGAGTGGTATCTTATTCTTTCCATGCCGTACGATGATCTGGATGAAACGATCAAAAGCTTCGGGGATGAGTGGACTGTTGCCGCGCTGAGAAACGGTGTTTTCATCCTTTCTCTTTTTATCATTGTATTCATATGCTATATTCAGATGACACGTCAGCAGGTCAGGGAAATCAGAGAAGCGAAGGATAGCGCGGAACGCGCCAGCAGAGCGAAGAGTGAATTTCTCTCCAACATGAGCCACGACATCCGTACGCCCATGAACGGCATCATAGGTATGACGGAAATTGCCGCCGCGAATATAGATAATATCAGAAAGGTGGAAACCTGCCTGCGCAAGATTTCTGCATCCGGTAAACAGCTGCTTGCGATAATCAATAATATACTGGATATGTCCAAAATCGAAAACGGCAAATTGATATTGAATGTGGAGCAGATTTTGATGCCGGAGTTGATACACAATGCAGTTAATATCATAATGCCCGGTGTGCGGGAAAAGAATCAGCGTTTGAATCTCCATGTACATGATATTATTGCGGAAGCCGTATGGGGTGACGGCGTGCGGTTGGGCCAGGTGCTTCATAATCTCTTGGAAAATGCGGTAAAATTCACGCCGGAGAACGGTAAAATACTGTTGGATGTGTACCAGACGCCATCGGACAAGGGAGATACTTATGTCAGGATACATTTGGTTGTCAGTGATGACGGTATCGGTATGAGCGAGGAGTTCCAGGAGAAACTTTTCGTGGCTTTCGCGCGTGAGGATAACGCCCGCGTCCAGCAGGTTCAAGGGGCGGGGCTCGGACTGAGCATCACCAAGCATATCATTGACGCGATGGAGGGGTCTGTTCAGGTGGAAAGCGGCCAGGCAAAGGGAAGTACATTCCATGTGTCGTTTGATATGGAGGTGGCCATTCTGCCCGAGGAGAAAAGTAATATTCCCTCTTGGAGAACGCTGGTGATAGATGATGACGAGATGTTTTGTGAATACACACTGGCTACATTGGAGTCTATTGGTATTCATGCGCAGTGTGCCCTGAACGGACAGGCCGCATTGGAGATGATTGAGGAGCAGCATCAGAAGGGCAATGACTATGAGGTTATTCTTTCAGATTGGAAGCTGCCTGGGATGGATGGCGTTGAAATAGTCCGTGAGATCCGAAACAGATACGGTACGTCGGCTCATATTATGATGATTTCCGCTGCCGATAACAGCGTAATAGAGGAACAGGCACGACAGGCAGGCGTTGATGCCTTTATTGTCAAGCCCTTGTTTAAGTCCACGCTGTACTATATGTTGAATAAGATAAAAGAGGAAAACGTTGAGGGCGGTGTGTTTACTTTTGATGGCGAGCGTATTCTGGTGGCCGAAGATAATGAATTGAACTGGGAAATTGCGAGTGCGCTGCTTTCCGAAATCGGCCTGTCCCCCGAACATGCGGAAAACGGCAAAATTTGTGTGGATAAATTCATGCAGTCCCCGGAAGGATTCTATAAAGCTATCCTGATGGATATCCGAATGCCTGTTATGAACGGACTGGAGGCCGCTGCAGCGATACGCGCTCTGGATCGTGATGATGCGAAGCGTATTCCCATCATTGCCGCAAGCGCCGATGCTTTTTCGGATGATATACAAAGATGTATCGACTGTGGTATGGACGACCATACCTCAAAGCCGATTGATGTACAAAAAGTAGCGGAGCTGTTACGGAAATATATGCAATAGCTGATTCTGCTGTGTTTATTCTGATATTCTGGCCCTTCGATTGGAGGGCCTTTTTGCTTTATATATCATAATTACCTCCTATGGGACAGTATAAAAAAGGATGGCAACTCTTTCCATATCAGTATATAATTACGGTATGAAAGGACATATAGGAAAATTATGAGAAAAGACACCGGCCTAATAAATATATACCTTAAAATACAAAATAAGAAACCACTGACCATGGATGATATGAGGTATCTGGCAGAATATGATCCGGAATGTTTTG
>CAMWMO010000211.1 GCA_947175305.1 uncultured Lachnospiraceae bacterium | reverse complement strand
GTTTTGGCATTATTGAAAGGGCGATTCACGACTAAACAAAAAGACCTTGTAAACAAAGCACCGAATGTCTCTTTGTTCACAAGGTCCTTTTTTACCGTAACAACCTACTCCAACTCCACTGTCGCAGGCGGCTTCCCGGTGCAATCATACAGCACCCGATTGACTCCCTTCACCTCATTCACGATCCGGTTCGCCACAGTGCCCAGCACTTCCCAGGGAAGCTGCGCGGCCTCCGCCGTCATAAAGTCGCTCGTCTCCACTGCGCGTAATGCCACTGCATAATCATAGGTTCTCTCATCCCCCATGACACCCACGGACCGCATGTTCGTAAGCGCCGCAAAATACTGCCCCAGCCCTTTGTCCACGCCTGCCTTGGCAATCTCCTCCCGATAGATATAGTCCGCATCCTGCACGATCCGCACCTTCTCCGCTGTCACTTCACCGATGATGCGAATACCAAGCCCCGGTCCCGGGAACGGCTGACGGAACACAAGATGCTCCGGAATCCCCAATTCCAATCCGGCTTTTCTCACCTCATCCTTAAAGAGCATACGAAGCGGCTCAATAATCTCCTTAAAATCCACATAATCCGGCAGACCGCCCACATTGTGATGAGATTTGATCACTGCCGACTTGCCAAGGCCCGACTCGATCACATCAGGATAGATCGTTCCCTGCACGAGAAAATCTACCGCACCAATCTTTTTCGCCTCTTCCTCAAAGACACGGATAAATTCTTCCCCGATAATCTTACGCTTCTGCTCCGGCTCGGTAACGCCCGCCAGTTTTTGATAAAACCGTTCCTGTGCATTGACGCGGATAAAGTTCAAATCATACGATCCGTTCGGCCCGAAAACAGTCTCCACCTCATCGCCTTCGTTTTTCCGAAGCAAGCCATGATCCACAAACACGCAGGTCAACTGCTTGCCCACCGCCTTGGCCAAAAGGACTGCCGCCACGGAGGAATCCACACCGCCTGAAAGGGCGCACAGCACCTTACCGCTTCCCACCTTACTCCGGACTGCCTCGATCGTCGTCTCCACGAAGGAGTCCATCTTCCATTCACCTTTACAACCGCAAATATTCATCACAAAGTTTTTCAGCATCGTCATGCCTTCTACCGTATGCAAAACCTCCGGATGAAACTGCACCGCATATAATCCCTTTTCCGGACATTCCATCGCAGCAACGGGACAAACCGGCGTATGTGCTGTCACTCTAAAATCGGCGGGCGCTTTCTCAATATAGTCTGTATGGCTCATCCAGCAGATTGTCTTCTCGGACACCCCTGCAAACATCGCAGTACCCTGCTCTACCTCTACTTCAGTTTTCCCGTACTCGCTGACAGGCGCTGTCGTTACCTTGCCGCCCAACAGATGCGCCATAAGTTGGGAGCCGTAACAAATACCCAGAATCG
Source organism: uncultured Lachnospiraceae bacterium (assembly GCA_947175305.1). Classification (GTDB taxonomy): domain Bacteria; phylum Bacillota; class Clostridia; order Lachnospirales; family Lachnospiraceae; genus UBA3282. Next base: position 2,846 of record CAMWMO010000211.1, on the reverse strand, counting down.
GAATGCCCAGCTCAAAAATTTCTTTCTCACATAACACAGCACCCTCACCATACACACTGTTAGGGCCCCCGGTAAATATGATCCCCTTGGGGTTCATCTCTTTTATCTTTTCAAGGCTCAAACTGTAAGGATGCACCTCACAGTACACATTACATTCTCTGACCCTCCGCGCGATCAGCTGATTGTACTGCCCACCGAAATCCAACACGATAACTGTTTCTCTCTCCATCTTATCTTTCGCTCCCTTCACGCCTTATTATATTGCACGTCCAAAACCCTTGTCAAAATATATTTAGCCATCTTTAATCATGTATCTTCCGCTCCCATTTTTCGCCATGATACCTGATCTCATAACAGATCCCGCGAAACACCCAGTCAATCGTCATGGCAATCCAGATCCCGATCAGTCCCCAGTGAAACATATTGCTGAAAAAATATGCTGTGCCGATACGGAACACCCACATAGACACTATGGCGATTGCCATCGTCCACATCACATCTCCCGCCGCCCGCAGGGTGTTGGGCAAGGAGAAAGACGGCACCCAGGCAAACATACACATAAAGGCGTGATACCGTATCACTTGTACTGCCAGTGCCTCCGTCTCCGGCGTCAAATGATAGAGGATCAGCATTTTTCTGCAGACAAGAATCATCACCAGCGATACCGCAATCATGCAGACGCTTGTCAACCGCATCAGCTTCTTCGTGTAATACCTGGCCTGCCCGTAATCTCCCGCCCCGACGCAGTAGGAAGTTACCGACAGGCTTGCCATGCCGATCGCCATGCCAGGCAGAATATTAAAATTCGCCACCGCACCACAAACCGCATTCGCAGCGATTGCCGAAGTACCAAAGGTGGACACCAGACTCAAAAGCAGGAGCTTTCCCAGCTGAAAGAGACTGTTCTCCAAACCGTTTGGCACACCGATATACAAAATCCTCTTAATCTGTCCAATTTGCAGCCTTGCAGTCACTCGATGCCTGAAATGAATATCCCGATCCTCCCGGAACAGAAGATAAAAGATAAGAACCGCTGCCACTGTCCTTGAAAACGTGGTAGAAATGGCCGCACCCGCCACACCCATCTGAAACCCGAAAATAAGAAGGGCATTCCCAATCAGATTTAGCAGGTTCATCAAAAGAGATATGTACATGGTTGTCTTGGAGTCTCCCATAGCGCGAAACAATGCTGCACAGCCATTATAAAGCGCCAGCGGACAAATCGATAGCCCTGTGACGATCAGATAGGTGGCAGCATTCTCCATCACCGCATCCTCCACCTGTCCAAAAACCGCCCGCAGGATCGTCCTATGTCCACCAATCAAAATGATCGTAGTAAGAAGAGACGTATACAGCAGAAAAAGGACCATCTGCCACGCAGACCGTCCCGCTTCCTCCCTATTGCGCTGTCCCAAGGCGTGCCCCGCCACAACGGCGCCGCCGGTGGCAAGCGCTGAAAAAACCTGAATAATCAGGATATTGATATTATCCACCAGCGAGACACCCGACACCGCTGCTTCTCCCACACCGGAAATCATGACAGTATCCAGCATACCGACTAAGATAGCCAGAAGCTGTTCCATGATCAGGGGCAGAATCAATTTCTTGAGATCAGCATTGCTGTATATAGTTCCCTGTACTTCTTCTTTTTCCTTGGTTCGCATCACGTATCACTATCCTCACACAGATTCATTCTATGCCTATTCGACAGTGTTGTAAAGTATCTTCCCAGAAGAAGTCCCCACTCAGCCGCCGTGCTGATGCAGATATTTTTCTCTGGTTGCCATTCCACCCCTGATGTGCCGCTCAGATTTATTCACATCCAGCACCTTGCGTGCCTCCGCCGCGAGGGAGGGATTAATCTGCCCGAGACGCTCTGTTACGTCTTTATGTACCGTACTCTTACTAATTCCAAACTCCTTCGCCGTCTGCCTCACCGTGGCATTGTTCTCAATAATATAATTGGCAATGTTCATTGCGCGTTCTTCAATATAGTCTTTCAAAAGGAAACCCCTCAGAACACTTTTTTACATTCTATGAAGTGGTCTGAGGGGTTATGACGGTTTGTTAAATCAAAGATTATTCTTATATCAAGGGCACAATTCTTCCAAGCTCTTCTTTAACGCCGGAATATCCTCCAGCAATGTATTCCAAACAATTTCTAAATCAACATTTTCATAATCATGTGCATGCAAATTTCTCATTCCTCTAATCGCCCGCCATGGAATACTTTTGCTGCTTTCCTTTGTTTCATCCGATAATCTATTGGCAAGTTCTCCAAGTTGGATGATACACATGTTACACGCATATTGGAAAGAAATATCCGTTTTATATCTTTCAAAATCTGTATCGAATCTTGTCATAAGTGTATCGATATCGTCACAATATTTAACCATTTTCTTAATAATCAGGATATCCTCATTCTTCATACAAAAGCACTCCTTCCTGCATAATCGCAGAGAGAAACCGTTTGTCCTCAATCCCTGTGGTCACGACATCAACATGACAATTCAAAACATTTTCTAAGTCATCAATAAATGCAAAATACTGCAACAAACTTCTCAATTTTCCGCGTTCAATATATAAATCAACATCACTGTCTTCTTTTGCCTCACCTCTGGCATAAGATCCAAACAAGCTCATACGTCCAATTCCATACGCTTTAGCAATAGGCGTTGTTTTATCCTTTATTTCATTGATAGTATATCGCATAAACAATCACTTCCTTACCATCATTTCATGACTTATTCACACCTAGACTTGAATTATAATCATTTTACCCTAAATTCAAGTCCTACACAATCAAAAACTGTTCAAAATATTTATCCTTCACGATAGAACAATAT
>CAMWMO010000210.1 GCA_947175305.1 uncultured Lachnospiraceae bacterium | reverse complement strand
ACGGCATACTGCTTATCGCTCTGAAAGCCATGATAAAACACGGTGTGCAGAAGGGTATGCAGATAGAGCCTCGCCGCGGCAGCGGGTTCTCTTTCATACTGACTGATCAAAAGAACCGGATCGCAAAAAAGACGAGCGCCGTCAAAAAGATGCGCTCCCATTCCCGGCCTGCACTCCACCGGCAGTCTGGATAGCGCCACATCCAGAAACCTCATGTTGACCAAAAGCCCGTCATGGGAAAGGCGCAGGATCTTATTTGCCAGATCCAGAATCTTCTGTTGTCTGTCAGTTCTTTCCCCCGACTCCATCCCCAAGGTTCTCCTTTCCCTGTCTCTCGTTCATAGCGTCCCCAAAAAACAGCCGTTATCAATCATTTTTGTCGTTCTATATATTATGTAAACTAATCTTAATCAGATATAATATCAGTAAGTGTCCAGGATAAAACAGATAGAAAAACCATTTGGAAAAAGTTCTGCCGTGCTCTGCCCGCTCACCGTTATACAATACAAGCGTCGCAACCGCCGCCGCCAGAACGCCCAGCCCCGAAAGCAGCGCATGGATGACCGCATACAAAGTCCAATTCCCCGGTTCCCCATTCATATAGGATTGCATATTGAGCAAAGCAAATAAAAAATATGTCAGGCCAAAGTCTCTCGCCATCATTTTTCTGTCTCCCCAGTCATTCGCCAGCAAAATCGTCAGGATTGGCGCAACCACCGCCCAGTCCCCATTCACCGTAGCTAAAATCAGCAGCAGTATTAGTCCCCTGCACAAAAACGGACTGCTCACCTTTTCCATAATCACCAGAATCAGGAAACAACAGAGCAGGGTGTAGATCATATTCAAAGTCGAATATCCAAAAGCCAGCTGAAAAGGGATCTGGGAAAGCGCCGCAAACAGCATAAGCCGCAGTCCGTATCCCTTCTTAGAGTGTGTGTAGGTATATCCCTCCACCAGAAAGAAACACATCACCGGCGCCGTAAAGAACCCGATATCCTCAAAGATCTCATAGAGCGGCGTCCCTCTTTCCAGAAAGACATGGGCAATATGATTGAGAAGCATGGTAAGCATAGCGATGTATTTGATCGCATCTCTGTTAAGCACCTGTAATCTCTTCTCAGCCATTCTTTCCCCGCCCTTTAAATCTCCCTGATGCTAATTCACAAAGATAGGCGATTCACATTCTCTGCAATCGCCCATCCTCATAGTCCTATCTTTTCTCTGTCATGTATACACAATCTTTCTGCAGCAGCACGGATCTTACAAGCCCTACTGCACAAAAGGATTGTACTCCTTCTCATGTCCGATGGTGGTAAAATCTCCATGTCCCGGATATACCTTGGTATCATCCGGCAGCACAAACAGTTTATCTTTTATGGACCTGAGCAGCGCGCTCATACTGCCTGTCGCCAGATCCGTGCGGCCTACCGACTCCTGAAAGATCGTATCGCCCGCAAGTAAAATCCCCGCCTCCTCAAAATAATAGCAACAGCTGCCCACCGTATGGCCCGGCGTGGCGATCAGCTTACAGGTCATTCCCGCTATGGTGATCTCCTCCCCGTCCTGCAGATAACGGTCCGGGATCACGGTGTATGGGCGTCCCACCTGGTCCGACACATTGGTGACTGCATCCTCGCAGAGCGCCTTTTCCGCCTCATAGGCATAGAGCGGCGCACCCGACAGCTCCCGCAGTCTGTTGCTGCCCCAGATGTGGTCAAAATGGGCATGGGTCAAAAGGATTCCCTTCACCTGAAACCCTTTTTCCTGCAAGGTCTCATAAATATAGTCGCCTTTGTCCGCAGGATCAAAAAAGATCACCTCATTCGATCCCTCTCTGTACACGAAATAACAGTTTGTCTGGCAAATGCCCAGCATCAGCCTTCCGATCTTTAACTCTGCCATAATGATCACCCCGACGTTCTCTCGATATCTATAATACTCTCAATAGTTCTTAACTTATCTATGATCCGCTGCAGTTCTTCTCTGCTGCGTATCTCGAAGCTGACCATAAAGGTCGCCGTTCCCTGTTTGCTCACCCGGGTATTCAGGGCGAGAATATCAATATCCTTCTCTGTAAGGGCCCTAGACACATCCGCCAGCAGACCGTTTCGGTTGTTGGCATAGATATTGATCTCCACCAGATATTTCTCGTCAGCCTCTGCTCCCGCTGCCTGCTGCCACTCCGCGTCAATCAGCCGGTTTCTGTCTATCTCCGGCAAGTTCATCAGATTGACACAATCCGTTCGATGAATGGAGATTCCTCTTCCCCTGGTGACAAACCCCACGATCTCATCCCCCGGCACCGGACTGCAGCATTTGGAAAAACGGACCGCCACATCGTGGATTCCCTTCACCACAATGGCGCTGCTGCTCTTTCCGGGTTTGATCCGGTTGACGCGGACGCTCTCCTCGATCTCCGCCATCACCTCGGCATCGGTCATCTGCTGCTTATGGTCCTTCTCGTAAAGCTCCTGCATCCGGTTGACGACCTGCCCCTCCTTGAGGGCGCCGTGTCCCACCGCCGCCAGCACGGACTCCCAATTCTGAAAGCCGTATTTCTTTATGACAGCCTCTTCATACTGCTGCGTCAAAACATCGGCGGCATTGATCGATTTCGCCTTACAGTAAGCGTGGATCAACTCCCGTCCTTTTACGATATTGTCCTCTTTCAGCTCGTTTTTAAACCACTGATTGATCTTATTTTTCGCCTGGGTGCTCTTGACCACATTCAGCCAGTCGCGGCTGGGACCTTTGGAATTCTGGGAGGTCATGATCTCCACCCGATCTCCGTTTTGGATCTCATAATCGATGGTCACAAGCTTGCCGTTCACTCTTGCGCCGATCATCTTATTGCCCACCGCGCTGTGCACGCTGTAGGCGAAATCAATGGGCGTAGAACCCGCCGGCAGACTCTTCACATCTCCAGTGGGAGTAAAACAGTACACATTATCCGCAAAAAGATTCAGATCGTCCTTTAAAAGATTCAGAAATTCCTTGTTATCCGACAAGTCCTGCTGCCACTCCAGAATCTGCCGCAGCCATACCAGCTTTTCCTCCTCCTGGGTCTCCACCTTCTTGCCGTCGGAGGCCTCCTTGTATTTCCAATGAGCAGCGATACCGTACTCCGCCGCCTTATGCATCTCGTAGGTGCGGATCTGGATCTCAAAGGGCTGCCCGCTGGTGCCGATCAGCGTGGTATGAAGAGACTGGTACATATTCGACTTGGGCATGGCGATATAATCCTTGAAGCGGCCCGGAATAGGCTTATACATTTCATGGATCACACCCAGAGCTGCATAGCAGTCTTTCACCGAATCCACTATGATACGCACCGCAAACAGATCATAGATCTGGTCGATGGACTTATTCTGATTTTTCATTTTTTTATAAATGCTGAAAAAGTGTTTGATACGGCCGTCTATCTCCGCCTTGATGCCCGCATTTTTGATATGCACACTCACTTCATCTACGATGTTCTGAATGTAGCGTTCCCGCACGTTCTTCCGGATCGCGATCTTATCCACCAGATCATAATACGCTTCGGGTTCCAGATATTTTAAAGAAAGATCGTCTAATTCTACTTTTATTTTTGATATGCCCAGTCTCTGGGCAATGGGGGAATAAATATCCAGCGTCTCCCTGGCAATCTCCTGCTGTTTCTCAGGGCGCATGTGCTGCAGGGTCCGCATATTGTGAAGGCGGTCCGCCAGCTTGATCAGAATGACTCGGATATCCTTCGCCATAGCCAGAAACATCTTGCGCAGATTTTCCGCCTGCCGTTCCAGCTTCTCTGTATCCTTGTCATAATTTCCATGTTCTCCGTGAAAATTCAGCTTATCCAGCTTAGTGACACCGTCCACCAGAAGAGCTACATCCTTCCCGAACTGTTCGCTGATCTCCTCGTCCGTCATGATGGTATCTTCCACCACATCATGTAAAAGTCCAGCAACAATGGTCTCCTTGTCAAGCTCCAGATCCGCCAGAACGATCGAAACACAAAGAGGATGGATGATGTAAGGCTCCCCGGATTTACGCACTTGCCCCTTATGGGCCTGTGAAGCGACCTGATAAGCTTTCTCGATCAGACTGATATCCGTAGAAGGGTGATATTTGCGCACACGAAGAATCAGCTCCTCATAGAGCTGTTCCGGAGTCTGAAATTCTTCAATTGATTCGATTCTGCCGTCGTCAATGACCAGCTCGCTCTTGTCTTCTGTCGTCATACACTCACCGGGATTCTGTTGGATTACATAAAATCTATTTTACGCCATTAT
>CAMWMO010000209.1 GCA_947175305.1 uncultured Lachnospiraceae bacterium | reverse complement strand
TTTCCATCCCTGCAAGACCCGCCCCCTGTTCGCTGCACAGCAAACGAAATGGCAGGTCTGTCACGCCTGCCATGGGAGCCAGTATCAGATTATTTTCCAGAATGACACCGCCGATTACAAGCGGCCTTAGCAAATGGCCCATAAAATTCCTACTCGTCCTCCTGTATCTCCTCATGCAAAATAAACACACGATAATAAAGTTGTAAAGACTCTAACATTTCCTGCCGGTTCCTGCGGATCTCCCCCACCAGAAGGCCGCTGCTGATCTCATCGTAGAGCAGATCGTCCTCCTCAGCATCGGTTTCTAAGGAGATACTGCCGTCCTCCTCAAACACGATGGTGAAAACGCCTCCTACCTCCTCCGTGAACAGCACGCAGATCACATGCAGCTCATCCTTGATCGATTGAGGTATCTTATCAAAGCGCTCGTTAAAATAATATTTCTGCTCATAGGCGTTGGCGCCGCAGAGCACGATCCTCTTGTCGTCCATGCCTTTCCTCCTGCCGTCCAGATTCTGGTGTGACACTTATGTCATTTTTCTACCGCCCTGTCACGCATAACCGTACAGTCCCCGAACCGATACCTCGCCCGCATAGACCAGCACAGTCTCTCCATCCTCTTTCTCCACGATGAGTTCTCCCATCCCGTTGATTCCCCGGGAGATCCCGGTGTATTCGCCCGCCGGATCCAGAACGCGCACCCGATTATCCCTGCCTAACAGCAGCGCCTCATAGCGCTCCTGCAGACCGGACAGATCCAGCGTTTTCTCAAAAAGATCATAATCCTCCTCAAAATGACGCAGGATCCTGGCCAGCAATGCCGCGCGATCAATCTGCCGGCCATTCTCCATCTTCAAAGAAGTTGCCCTTCCCCGCAGCTCGGGCGTAAAATCCTCCTCACTGTCCTGATTCACATTCACCCCAACGCCTGCCACCAGAAACTGAATCTCATTCATCTCCGGCGTCATACTCATCTCTGTCAGAATGCCGCAGATCTTCTTCCCGTTCACCACCACATCGTTAGGCCATTTGATACCGGTGGGAAGCCCCGTTTCTTCCTGAACGGCTTCTGCCACGGCAAGAGCCACTACCAGCGTGATCATGGACGCCTTGTCCGGCTCAAATTCGGGTCTCACAACAATGGTAAAATAAATCGACTTTCCCGCCGGGGACTCCCAGGATCTGCCTCTTCTCCCTCTGCCTGCCGTCTGTCTGTCCGCCACCACGATGGTTCCGTGGGGCGCGCCCTCCTCCGCAAACCGCTTGGCATCCGGATTCGTAGAACCGGTCGACTCGAAAAAATGCAGCGTCCGTCCCGCCCACTTTGTCTGCAGTCTGCTTTTGATCTCACTCTCAGAGTAGGCATCCACCGGACTCTCTACCAGCCGATACCCCTTGTGGGACACCGACTCGATCATATAGCCCTCCTCCTTCAGCTGATTGATCACCTTCCAGACCGCCGTGCGGGAAACGCCGAAACGCTCACAGAGCTGCTGCCCGGACACATAGTCCTCACTGTTCCGTAACCATGTCAAAATATCGGTCTTGTCTGTTTTCATAACGCGCGTTATTCCTCATACCCCAGTGTTACCGCCATGACCGCCTTGATGGTGTGCATACGGTTCTCCGCCTCTTCAAAGACAATAGACTGAGGCGACTCAAACACCTCATCTGTCACCTCCAGCTCCGCCATTCCATACTTTTCACCGATCTCCTTACCGATACCGGTCTGATGATCATGGAAAGCAGGCAGGCAGTGCATAAATACCGCCTCTTTGCCGGCCAGTGCCATCACCCTGGCATTGACCTGATAGGGCGTCAGATCACGCAGCCTCTCCTCCCAGATCTGTTCCGGTTCTCCCATGGAAACCCACACATCGGTATAGATCACATCCGCGCCGCCCGCGCCTTCCTCCACATCCTCGGTCAGCCGTACAGAGCCGCCGGTCTGAGCCGCGATCTCCTCGCAGGTCTTTACCAGAGACGTCTCCGGAAAATACTTTTTGTTGGTGCATGCCGTAAAATCCATCCCCATCTTGGCGCACGCCACCATCAGGGAATTGCCCATATTGTAGCGGGCATCCCCCATATAAGTCAGCTTAATACCCTTAAGCTTCCCGAAATGCTCCCGTATGGTCAGAAGATCCGCCAGCATCTGGGTGGGATGAAACTCATTGGTGAGACCGTTCCAGACGGGCACTCCTGCATACTTATGAAGCTCCTCCACGATCTCCTGTCCGTAACCCCGGTACTCGATGCCCTCAAACATACGCCCCAGCACCCGTGCCGTGTCTGCAATACTCTCCTTCTTCCCGATCTGGGACGCGACAGGATCCAGATATGTAGTCCCCATGCCCAGATCGTGAGCCGCCACCTCAAAGGCACAGCGCGTTCTAGTGCTGGTCTTTTCAAAGATCAGCGCCACATTTTTTCCCCGCAGGGTATCCACCGGGATCCCCCTCTTTTTCTTATCCTTCAGATCCGCCGCCACATCAACCATATAGAGTATCTCCTCCGGCGTAAAGTCCAAAAGCTTTAAAAAACTGCGTCCTTTCAGGTCCATTGTTCTGCCTCCTCTTTCCATCTCTTATCTTTACCGCAAAGTATCAAACAGGACGGTCCACAGAACCGCCCTGCTCTTTATTCACTCATTATCTCCTATCAAAAAACAATGCCCGTTTTCTTACTTCCAGATCTCCTTTGCGGAGGCCGCAAGCCCCGCCAGTCCCTGAATCTCCGAGGGAATGATGATCTTCGTCGCCTGACCGTCCGCCGCTTTCTCAAAAGCCTCCAGGCTCTTAAGCTTTAAGACAGCCTCGTCCGCACCCGCCTCGCGGATCATACGCAGACCGTCAGCCGTCGCCTGCTGCACCTTGAGGATCGCTTCCGCCTCACCCTCTGCCTCACGGATCATTTTTTCCTTCTGTGCCTCCGCTCTGAGGATCGCAGACTGCTTTTCCGCTTCCGCCTCCAGAATCGCCGACTCCTTCTGACCTTCCGCCACCAGGACAGTGGACTTCTTCTCACCCTCTGCCCGCAGGATCGCCTCACGGCGTTCACGCTCCGCCTTCATCTGCTTCTCCATAGCATCCTGGATCGCCGCCGGCGGAATGATATTCTTTAACTCCACACGATTTACCTTGATACCCCAGGGATCTGTAGCGATATCGAGGGAAGCCCGCATCTTGGTATTGATCACTTCTCTGGATGTCAAGGTCTGATCCAGCTCCATCTCACCGATGATGTTACGAAGTGTCGTAGCCGTCAGGTTCTCGATAGCCATGATCGGGTTTTCCACCCCGTATGCAAAGAGCTTCGGATCCGTGATCTGGAAAAAGACCACGGTATCGATCCGCATGGTTACATTATCCTTTGTAATCACCGGCTGAGGTGCAAAATCCACCACCTGCTCCTTTAAGATCACTCTCTTAGCCACTTTATCGATAAAAGGAACCTTGATATGCAGTCCCACAGACCATGTCTGCTGATAAGCTCCCAACCGCTCTACCACATAGGCGTGCGCTTGCGGCACGATCTTGATGCAGGACATCAAAACGATCACACACAAGATCAAAATAACCACTAATGAAATAATTGCACCCATTCTCTTTCCTCTTTTCTTTTTCTGTCTGAATTTCGTCTACAGGTCTCTTTTCTCTTCCACGATCAGCTTCACGCCGTCTATGGCAAACACGATCACCACAGCGCCCACCGGCAGCGTTACTCCGTCCGTCCTCGTCCTGGCGGACCATTCCATACCGCCCACGTTGACCTGTCCGATTCCCTGCAGGTTGTCGATCTCACTGATCACGATCGCCTGCCGTCCCACCAGACTCTCCGCATTGGTCCTCACCCGGTCCTTGTTAAAATATTTCACCGCGACAGGCCGCGTGAAATACAGAAGCAGAGCCGAAGTCGCGAGAAACAGTATGATCTGGATCACCACCGGCGCATGCACAAGAGAGGCGATCGTCGCCATCAGCGCACCCCCGGCAAACCAGACGGTCGTAAGGCCCATTGTCAAAAGCTCTATGACGACCAGTACCACGAGAACGATCAGCCAGATCATCGTCATATTCAAAGTCTGTAACTCAATCACTTCCACTTTCCTCCCGGCCCATACCATCCAGACCCGCAAACCACGCTTTCGCAGCCGCTTGTTTCTCTTCTGCGGTTATTATATTATATTATCCCCAAAGTAGCAAGGGTTATCATTCTCATTCAGCCTTGAAAGGAAAAAATAATTCGCATTAATACTGCTGACAATAAAGCTGCCT
>CAMWMO010000208.1 GCA_947175305.1 uncultured Lachnospiraceae bacterium | reverse complement strand
GGTGAGGCAGCTCGTGACTAACTACCGCGTTATGCCGGCGGAATGGAACGAAGAGCGCTCGACGGTGGTGTGCGGGCTTGAAGGCGAGCGCCGTGGTCTGGTCATGGCGATCAAGGAGCGGATATGCTGGGACGTGGAACGGCTGCGCAAGATAGCCACCACCCTGGCCAACCGAGGTGGGGAGTATACGGCGGACGATGTGATAGAAGAGTTTGGAAAGAGTGCGGGCAAGGGTTCGCTGGCGAATTTCATGGAGGAACAGATAGCACGCATGAAGCTGAACGGGAGAATAAGAACGGCAGAGACTTATAAATCGGCGTTGAACAGTTTCAGAAAGTTTCTGGCAAGCAGACATTGCACAAACGAAGGGCAAGAGGATGACATAATGTTATGCGGAATAACGGCATGCATGATGGAGGATTTCGAGGCATGGCAAAAACAGAGAGGGAACAGCCAGAACACGGTGTCGTTCTACACGCGGATACTGAGGGCCGCATACAACAGGGCCGTTGAGGAGGAGATAATCGAGAACAGAAATCCGTTCAGGCACGTATATACGGGGGTTGACAAAACGGCGAAGCGGGCACTCCCCCTCCGGATGATAAAGAAGATAAACGGACTGGAGCTGGAGCCAGGGGGCTCGCTGGATTTCGCCAGAGATATGTTTATCATGAGTTTCATGCTCAGGGGGATGAGCTTCGTGGATATGGCATATCTGAGGAAAAGCGATCTGGCAAACGGGCACGTGACTTACCGGCGGCGGAAGACGGGACAGCAGCTGACGATAGAGTGGACGAAGGAGATGCAGAAGATCCTGAGCAAATATCCGGAGAACAGGTCGGAGTATCTGCTGCCGATAATCAGGAACAAGGGTGTTAACGAACGGTGTGCGTATCGCAACGTGGGGTATAACATAAACCACAATCTGAAGACTGTGGCGAAGATGGCCGGACTGGATTTCAGGCTGACGATGTATGTTGCACGCCACAGCTGGGCCTCGGGGGCGAAGGCCAAGGGAATACCACTTAGCGTGATAAGCGAGGGGATGGGGCACGATTCGGAGACAACGACGCAGATCTATCTGGCGAGCCTGGACACAACTGTGGTTGACAGGGCGAACAGTATTATCCTGAAAGAATTGCTGTGAGAGAGGGCGGAAGATTGGCGCTAAACAAACCTGCCTCAGAACCGACTGGCGCTGAGACAGGTTTGTTTAGCAAATATCCAAATCTCTAATTAATAGATGCTTATCTACGCGCAAAGGTAGCAAAATCTTTTGATTTGAACGTTTTTTCTGGCAATTTTTTTTCTCTGATTTCGCAAATTGTTTAGCGAAATGCCTCATTTGAGCAATTTATTATACTAACTATTAGCAGAATAATGTATATCACAATCTCTTAATTAGAGTGCATTACAGAGAGATCAGTCCAACACCATATCTATCATAAAAATGAACAAATTTCGAGTTATTGGATCCGCACTAGCATTTCTTATTCTGGCAGGTATAAGCTGCTGGGCTACGGAGAAATCATTACACATGTTGCTTCCTGCGGGTTGGCCGGAGATACTTGTATGGGGAATCACGATCGCTTTCTTTATTGTTGCATCAATAGGAACAAAACTCATAGCCGACTCCCTAATGTCTAGCGACTTTATAGATAATAGAAAGGGAAAGTTGATTGGTGGAATTATCTTAGTAGTATTCTTTTGGCTGATAATGAGCATGCCGACAAATACTCACACTTTCTTTTATAACGACAAAATCGGCTCAGTCATTTCTAAAGATATAGAAACAACAAATAAGTATCTGCAACAAGTAGTAGACCTGGGTACTTCATCATCTATGGTATTGGATGAAGAAGGGAAGCAGATGAAGGATGCAGTGGAAGAACAGCGTCGACATATCGTAGCACAGTTTAACGGCGATGAAGCTCCCTTCAAACGTGGAAACGGTAAAGAGATCGGCAAACACCTTGAAAACATCAACAAGATATTAAATTCCTCGATTCAGCAGGATCCAAGATACAACAGTAAGGAGCCGTCAATTATAAATGGCTATCAGGTAGAGATAAACAAGGCGTTGGCCCACGCCCTGAGAACCCATACCATAACGGAACAATCGGTGCAGGCGGCCATAAAGCAGAAGACACGGCTTTCTGCATTAAATGATTCCATCCAGAATCATTTAGCTATGTCAAATCTTTCGGAAGATGAGATACGGCAATGCGAGAAAGAACTAAAGGACGGTTATAATATCATCGCTACTAATAAAACATTTATCCAGTTTGACAAGAACTCGGATGATGAAGAGATATATACGCAGGAGAACGCAGAAACAAGGACCAAAAGGATGTCGTCGGTGATAGACGTATTCTTTGTAGACTTCCTTAAGGGAAAATATCCGGCCTCATTCTGGTATTACGTGATCCTATCGGTATTAGTAGATATCGCAGCGTTTATATTCTTTGATATAGCGTTTATGAAACAAGATGATTAATACATTATGGCAGAGAATGATTTCAAATTTGACTTGGACAACCTCAATGTTGAGGAAGAAAATAATCGCCAAGAAGAGGTAAGAGAACAAACAACGACTTCGTACACGACATCAGAAAGCGAAAATGACATTGTCGTAGATGAAGATGATATAACCATTGTAGATAAACGAGCACCAATCGTTTTACTCTTTGGACCTCCTACGAGCGGCAAATCCATGACTTTGGTACGTCTTGCTAGGTACCTAAGAGATAATGGATATGTGGTCAGAGCTGATCCTACATTCAAATCTGACGATAAGTATCAGGCTCGCTGTGAACAATTTCATAAGAATCTGAACACAACCGAAGCGTTACAAGGTAATGCACTGAATGAGTTTCTCATGGTAAAAATCATTAACCATGGAGTAACTGTTTGTCAAATATTGGAAGCACCGGGAGAACATTATTTCAATCCCAAAAAACCGGATGAAGTAAGTGTACGAAATTTTCGCCCATATATGAACGATATAATACGTAATCTTCCTAATAGAAAGATATGGGTTTTCATCACTGAGGCTGAATGGAACGTTCACGCATCAATTAAAGATTCGTATGTTGCCAGAATCAGAGGATGTAAACATCAACTCCTTAAGAAAACAGACCGTGTAGTGCTTCTCTATAACAAAGTTGACCAGAAGGAAGAACTATTCGAAGACGGAAAACTACATGTTGCCTCAGCAGAAAAGGCTATGAAAGATGAGTATCAGGGCCTACCAAAAGTGTTCAAGAACTCGAACCCCATAACCAGCATATGGAAACCATATAATTATCGTTTTGTGCCGTTCTGCACAGGATATTACACTAAACAAGTTGGGGGGAAATACAGATATAACACCAGTGAGGAACGGTATCCCCGTCATCTGTGGACTGAAATTGTGAACAGTATTAAAGGATAGTAGGTATGAGTTCTTTTGATTTATACATTCACGGTACTCCAAGAGGACATCAAATATGGGGTAGTGAAAACAATCATGATTATATCAATAAATTTTATAATCATGACAAGCAGGCACATGAGAAAGCTGTAATGTATGCCGAGATATGTAACGGTGATTCATATTATACTTACATACGACATCAAAATCTCTATGATGCAGAAGGGCGTCCAGAAGCTTTTTTTGCATTGACAGTATGCTTTCGTAAATCATATTGTTCTAATGTTTATAAACTGTATAATCTTTTAGAACAGGTATACACCAAACTCTGTTTAGGAACGATTATAAGTCAGAAAGGAGACGAGGAAACCTATATAGTAGCAGATCTGACATTAGCCCATACGGGGGGTAACACTACCGTCAAAATAATACAATCTGCTA
Source organism: uncultured Lachnospiraceae bacterium (assembly GCA_947175305.1). Lineage (GTDB taxonomy): Bacteria > Bacillota > Clostridia > Lachnospirales > Lachnospiraceae > UBA3282. The sequence continues at coordinate 432 of CAMWMO010000208.1, read as the reverse complement.
TTAATCAAAATATCACAGAATCAATATCACAGTTTGTTTATCAACTGACTTGTGGCGATACGTTTGACCGTCCAAGCAGAGTAATCAGCCTGCTTGAAGTAGACAGTCCGTTGTTTGTGGATTATTTTAAAAAATATTCCCTGATCATTTCTCCAACGGTGCAGACGTCTTCGAAAGCATATGAGACAGTAGCAAACAATCTGAGAGAAGTTACTTCACAGAAGGAGGCGCTTATCTCAAAAAACTCTCGATTAGAAAGGAAGTAACCGAACTGACGAAAGAAAAACAGGCTCTTTCCAATGAACTGCAGACCTCAATTTCGGCTTCAAAAAAGAAATATCAAAATAAAATCGAAGAGCTGACACAAGATCTTTCAGAAATCACGAAAGAACGAGACTCACTGAAAGGGAAATTATCAGATGCATCCAAATA
>CAMWMO010000207.1 GCA_947175305.1 uncultured Lachnospiraceae bacterium | reverse complement strand
CACCGGTGATCAGGAACGGATTGCGGCAGCCAAAACTTTTATCAGCTATATGACAGAAAATGATGCGCCCTATACCCGGGCGGTAAGAGCTTCCTCCTACTGGCCGGTGCGGGATATGGATAATTTATATGAAAATGACAGACTTATGACGGAGTACAGTATTTTTATGCCGTACATGGGTGACTATTACCAGATCACGCCCGTATGGTCCACGGCGCGTACCGCATGGTGGCAGCTGCTTACGAAGATCGGAGACGGGGCGGATGTTTCGGAGGCGGTAAAAGACTTCCCTTCGCCGGAGTGAGCAGAAGATGGTTTTTCGAGAGAGGTTTTAGAGGAAAATTATGGTTATTATCTGAATCGTTAAAAGTGTGGTAATACCCCGCCCTTTGAGGAGGGGTATTTGACTTTACAGCGATATCGTTGTTTTCTCTTGCCCATGGTAAGGATATGGAAGCAGGGAAAAATGGAGGAGCAGAATGCCCAGGGTGTTATTTGAAGTAAGTTATATAGGCTGTTCGAGGAGCTTTTTGATCATTGCATGGGTGTGTACAGTATGGTTTTTTATGAGTATAGGATCGATACGCGATATCAAAAAAGCGAAAAGAGAGAATAGCATGTGCGCGGGATATGTCGGTGTGGTTCTTGCAGGGATAATTGGCCTTTCGTTAATAGTCGGAGTAGTAGTGCCATATGGCAGGGATATTCTAGGATATAAGTGGCGGGGAAAATATCGTGAAGTGAAAGGAGTCGTGGAGGATTATACAAAGACTAAAAATGGCTACACTTTTACAATTGACGGAGTAGAATTTGAAGTTTCCGTGGCTGTCCTCACATGGGGATATACTTACACCAATAAAAGAAATGTAATAACGGAAAACGGACAGCAATTGCGGATAAGATATGCGTCTCCAACCACTATTTTATACATCGAAGAAATAGGCCCTCCTGTGATGAGCATGGATGATATGGAAGAAGCGCAAGAGGAGGTCGAGGAACCGGATGTTCCCATAGACCAGGTCGGAATACAAGGGAGAACGGAGGAGGAGACGGCGCTGATCCGGAAGATCCTTTCACAAGACAAAAAAGAATTTCAGAGGTTTCTTATGACCGACAGGGTGTACCCGTACAAGGAGACGATTTGGATAAGTGCCTATGATCTTACAGGAGATGGACGCAACGAGATCTTGCTATCAAAATACTATGAGGATATGAGTGCAGAGCTTACCTACAATTATGTATATGACCAGACAGGCAGGAAAATACTGGAGTTTGTTGGCGGAAGCGATACCCGAATCATCAACGGATGGGATGGCGATGGAACTTTTCTGTTATATGATAAGAATGATTATTTCTATGCCCCTCATTACTTTACAAATACCTATACAGATATCAGATGTGAGAATGATGTGTTGACAGAAAAGGTTATATTGATGGAGCTGGACCGCAGACCAGCCGGTGATTACGGAAAAGAGGAATACTATATTTTCACGGACTTTACGAAAGAAGAGGAAGAAAAGCTATGGGAAGGCGGCTTAGGGGTAAATGAACTGACGGAGACCAAGGCGTATGTCAGAGAGGACAAGAGGGTGGAAGAATATAAACAGTTGTTTCAAGAGAGTGAGACAACAGGTTTTACGAAGATAGGTATGATCAGCTATTCGAAGAGTGATGGATTTCAGGAGTATGTAGAGGAGGAGTGATGTGTAAAATATATGTCTCAGGCAGACTTAGAAAAAGAGCGGGAACCGTATTGTGTGCAGCCGCTATGTTGGCGGCAGCGATCGTCATGCCGGTAAAAGCAGATGAAGTGAGTGATGATCTTGTGATCGCAGAGGGATTTGAGATCAGCAATGGCGCCAACGGGGGACCATCCGGCGGCGTCATTCAAAAAAATCCGTATGCAGACGATTTTATAGCGGGGTGTCAGTTTGAAATTCCAAGCGGGCTGAAGGAAGGTCTGGGCGGATTTGACTGGCTGAAATTGCAAGTGACTGCCATCGTTAAAAATTACACTCCCCTGACAGGAGAAAATTACGATGCGTACGGCAACCCGTTGACGCCGATTGTGTACATATACGGGATGGATTCCAGGTATGAAAATTGGAATCAGTCGAACTGCGATCTGACACAGGATCCGCAAAGGGCGGAAATGGAGCTGGATCTGGCACCTTATATTGCGGAGGGAACCCTGGGCGAGATCGGAATGAAAGTGGCAGGATGCGAGGTCGGATCCGCTGTGGAATGGGAAGTGGAATCTGTCAGGATCATAGGTCAAGGGGAAGCCGCTGAAACAGAAGGAGGGAATATGGAACTGAGGTATGAACCTTCCGGAACAAAGAAAGAGATCACTCCGGAAGCTACAGAAGTCGGAAAGCATGGGAAACTGTCTATTGCTGATGTGGACAGTTATACTGCGCCCGTGATCGTGGACAAGGACAATATGCCCTATCAGCTTCGTGGTGTCAGCACCCATGGACTTTCCTGGTTTCCGCAGTATGTGAACAAAGAGGCATTTCAGACATTTCGTGATTATTGGGGCGTGAATCTGATCCGTATCGCGGTGTATGCCCATGAAGGGGAGAATGCCTATGTGAATCAATATGCAAAGGAGGAGACAGAAAAGGAAGGCCATGCTTATGTGGAGGGACAGAATCAGGAATACAATGATAAACTGATTCAGGAAGGCGTACAGGCAGCTACCGATCTGGGTATGTATGTGATCATTGACTGGCATGTGCTGAACTATAATCCAAACGAAGATCTGGAAGAGGCGACTGCATTTTTCCAGAAATATGCGACAATGTACAAGGATTATGACAATGTCATATTTGAGGTTTGTAATGAACCGACAGGAACCGCATGGTTTGATGGTTCAGACAATGACCTGTATTCCTATTGCACCAAGCTGACGAATGTGATTCGTGAGTGTGGAAGCGATGCGATTGTAATCTGCGGTACAGACAACTATTCTTCCAAGGTAGATGAGGTGGCCGGTCATTTGCTGGATGATAAGAATACCATCTATACCTGCCATTTTTATTCTGCATCCCACTATGCGGAGCCGATGAAAAAATTGACGGATGCACTGGAAAACGGAGTGCCGGTCATTGTCTCGGAATATGGCGTGTGTACAGCCAGCGGCGATGGGCGCTATGACGTGGAAAATGCGGATGTATGGTTAGATATATGTGACAAAAATAATGTGAGTTACGCCTGCTGGGCGATCAGCAATTCTTACGAGTCGGCAGCATATTTTCAGGAGAATCTGGCTAAGTATGATGGGAATTGGACCGAGGACGACCTGACGACCACCAGCAAATACATCATTAACCGCTATAACGACCGCAAGGCAGAGGAAAATGTAAGCATACCCGTAGAAAAGACAGGAAAAAGTCCGGTGATTCCGATCGGGATCGCAGTAGTGGTCATAGCGGCAGGAGCTTTTGTTATCGTGAAAAACAGAAAAAGTGAGAAGTAAAATAGCAAAAGGAATAACATAGGTTTCGATAATCGGGTACAATATTCCTTGAAATGAGGTGACATGCAAAAATGAGGAAAGCATATTATAAATTCTTTTTAACATGTATTCTGCTGGCGGCATTATTGACCGGCTGCGGGGGAGGAAACAGGGAGGATACCGCAGAGGGCGGAAAAGACACGGGAGACAGTTCTGCGCAGGTGACGGCAGAGATATCGAATGAGAATGGCGAGGAAGAAACATTGACTCGGGAAGAAGAGAGCGGGGTGTCTCAGATCGCTTTTATATGTCAGGATATGGACGGAAATTCTGTGTCTGAGGCAGTTTTCTCCGAGTCGAAGCTTACTATGGTAAACGTATGGGCGACTTACTGCAATCCATGTCTGAGCGAGATGCCTGGACTTGGCGAGCTGGCAGGCGAATACGAGACGGGAGAGTTTCAGATCATCGGCATTATCAGTGATGTGATGGAAGGCGCAGATGCGGCGACAATGGATAATGCGGCAGCATTGATCGAGATGACCGGCGCAAATTATACACATTTGCTGTTGAACGAATCCATCTATTATGCCCTTCTGACAGAGGTGACAGCAGTACCGACCACCTTTTTTGTGAATGAGAACGGCGAGGTGGTAGACACGGTGATCGGAGCGATGGAGAAAACAGCGTGGGAGGAAAAAATCAATGCACTTTTGGAAGAGAAATAGACGGTTTGCGTGGATGTGGGGAACTCTTATCGGAATTACGTTTATTGGCATTGGTGCTATGCAGAATCAGTTTGCCCTAATATGGCGAAAAGCAGTGATGATATGTATGGAA
>CAMWMO010000206.1 GCA_947175305.1 uncultured Lachnospiraceae bacterium | reverse complement strand
GTGCTGAAAGAATACTATCGAGTGATCGACAAGAAGTGCGCCTTGATACAGGAATATGAAAAGAATGAGAAATGGAGAGATTATACCGTTGAGGTGCACGCGTTAAAGAGCGCCTCCAGACAAATTGGTGCACTGGATCTGGCGCAGACAGCAGAGCAGATGGAAGCGGCCGGTAATGCGGAAAATGCGGCCTTGATTCATAAGATCACGCCGGGCATGTTGGAGGAGTACATGTTCTATAAGGGTATTCTGGCTCCTTATTTCACTAAGACGGAGGAAGAACAGGGCGATCGTGCGGCGGCTGATCAAGGTGAGATGGAGTCGCTTTTCGCACAGATGGAAGAAGCTATGGAGAATCTGGATATGGATGCTATGGAAGAGGCAATCCAGGAGATGAATCACTATTCCTATGATGATTCTCAGCAGAAGCTTTTTGAAGAACTGAAAAATGCCGTGGAGGATATCGATACGGAAGCGTGCGAGAAGATCATCGCCGAGTGGAGAGAAAAGCTTGGCGAGTGATATGATTAAAAAATGTATATTTTGTATATTTATGCTTTTCTTTCGGATTGTGTTGTGGTATGATAGAGCGAGTGCGAGCTAAGCGTTTAGAAAGGGCGAAAGATAGATGGCAGAGTGGGCATCAAATTTCAGTGATCTGTTTTATAAGTGTTTTATCAGAGAAGACAGGTATAAGCTGCTTGTGAGCGGTATCGGTGTGACGATCAAGGTGTCGCTTCTGGCTATTGTCATAGGTATTTTGATCGGGATGCTGATTGCCATGTGTAATCTGTCTAAAAAGAAGCTGCTGCGTTTTTTCGGCGGTGTATATACAGATGTGATCCGGGGAACTCCTTCGGTGACCCAGCTGATGATCATCTATTTCGTCATCTTTGCATCGGTGCAGCTGGACAAATGGATCATCGCGGCCATCGCTTTCGGCGTGAATTCCGGCGCTTATGTGTCAGAGATCATCCGTGCGGGTATTCTTTCCATAGATAAGGGACAGACGGAGGCCGGCCGGTCTCTGGGACTCTCCGCTTTTCAGACCATGAGCCGGATCGTTATCCCGCAGGCAGTAAAAAATATTTTCCCTGCATTGTGTAATGAATTTATTGTGCTGATCAAGGAGACTGCCATCGTCGGCTATGTGGGCCTTATGGATATCCAGAAGGCGGGTGACTTTATCAAGAGCGCGACTTTTATCGCGTTTATGCCACTGATCGGAACCGCGGTTATTTATTATGTGCTGATCAAGATATTGACACTGGCGCTGGGCAGAGTGGAAGTGAGACTGCGCAGGGCGGATGCCCGCTGATCGGAGATAATTATGATTAAAGTAAAGAACTTACATAAAAAATTTGATAATTTGACGGTGCTTGACGGCATCGATGAGCACATCACCCAGGGTGAAGTGGTGGTGGTGATCGGGCCTTCGGGTTCCGGCAAGAGCACCTTTTTGAGATGCCTCAATCTGTTGGAGACTGCCACTGAGGGAGAAATCTATGTGGACGATGAGCTGATCACGGCTCCGAAGGTGAATGTGAACCGGGTGAGGCAGAAGATGGGCATGGTGTTTCAGCAGTTTAATTTATTTCCCCATCTGACCATTATGGAAAATATCACGCTGGCGCCGGTACTCCTTAAAAAGCTGAACAAGGAAGAGGCGGTAAAGCGAGGTCAGGAGCTTTTGGAGCGGGTCAATCTGGGCGAGAAGGCGGATGCCTATCCGGCACAGCTTTCGGGCGGACAGAAGCAGCGTGTGGCTATTGCGAGAGCGCTGGCTATGGACCCGGAGATCATGCTTTTTGACGAGCCGACCTCGGCGCTGGACCCGGAGATGGTGGGCGAGGTGCTGGATGTCATGAAGGATTTGGCAAGGTCTGGCATGACTATGGTGATCGTTACACATGAGATGGGATTTGCCAGAGAGGTGGCTTCCAGAGTGCTCTTCATAGATCAGGGTGTGGTCATGGAGAGTGGGAGCCCGGAGGAGATTTTCGGGAATCCGCAGAACGAGCGGACGAAGAATTTCTTAAGTAAAGTATTGTGATCGCAAAACATAAGCGACTGCAAGTATAGACAAGAGGAGGGAAAAATTATGAAAAAAGCAACAAAAGTTTTGACACTGGCGCTTGCCGTGGTTATGCTGACAGGCGTATTGACAGCCTGCGGCGGCGGTTCCAAGAATGGCGACACGCTCACCTTCGGCACGAATGCGGAGTTCCCGCCCTTTGAATTTGTTACATCAAACGGTGTGATTGGTGAGTATGACGGCATTGATATGGCGATCGCAAAGCAGATTGCGGATGCGAACGGCATGACAGTGGCGATTGAGAACATGGAGTTTGACTCCCTTCTGGTAGCGCTTCAGAACGGGCAGATCGATGCGGTCATCGCGGGTATGACAGCTACCGATGAGAGAAGAGAGACGGTGGATTTCTCCACTACCTACTATACCGCAACGCAGGTTATGATCGTGAAGGAGGACTCCGATATCACCAAAGCGACAGATATGGCGGATAAGAAAATCTGCGTGGTGCAGGGCTATACCGGCGAAGTTTGCGTGCAGGGGATGGGCTATTCCTATGAGGCTTTTAAGAAGGGCACGGAGGCTGTGCTGGAGCTGGTGAACGGCAAGTGTGATGTGGTCGTGATCGACTCTGCTACGGCACAGAAGTATGTGGGCGACAACGAGGGCTTAAAGATTGTGGAGGATGCCTCCGCATTTGAGTCTGAGGAGTATGCGATCGCAGTGCAGAAGGGCAACACAGAGCTGCTTGATAAGATCAATGCTTCTATCGAGAAGATGCTCTCTGACGGTACGATCAATGAGCTGGCAGTGAAATATACAGAGGAGACTTCTGCGGAGTAACATAGAAACCGCAATGGGGCTGGTGTGTTGACGCCGGCCTCTTTTTGTTGACGGAATCCACTTTCTCGTAGTAGTATAGTAAAGTAAATTGTCAATTTGTGGGAAAAATGGACGGGCATAAGCCTTGTCAAGAGAATTGTAGTGGGTCTGGTGATCGGTGTGATACTGGCTTTGGTAGTACCCGGAGCGTCTGGTATCGGTGTATTGGGAGATGTATTTGTAGGCGCGCTCAAGGGAATCGCACCGCTTCTGGTGTTCTTTCTGGTCATGAGCGCGCTGTGTAATGCGGGTAAATCGCATGGCGGTGTTATTCGTACCGTTATCATTCTGTATATGTTCAGTACAGTGCTGGCGTCTGTGATTGCGGTATTTGCCAGCATGATCTTCCCGGTGGAGATGGTACTTGTGGATGCTGCTTCGGATGCGGCGGCTGCACCCAGCGGTATTGTGGAGGTGCTCAGCACACTTCTGATGAATGTGGTACAGAATCCGGTGGCTTCTCTGGTAAATGCGAACTATGTAGGTATTCTGGCATGGGCGGTACTTCAGGGCGTGGCCTTCCGTGCGGCGGGTGAAGCGACGAAGAAGACTCTGGGTGATATTTCGGAGGCAATCTCCAAGGTAGTTGTGGTGATCATCAATTTTGCACCCTTCGGTATCCTGGGACTGGTATATACCAGCGTGACGACCAGCGGACTGGAAGCCTTTACCGTGTATGGCAAGCTGTTGATCCTGTTGGTGGGCTGCATGCTTTTTATCTACTTTGTGACCAATCCGATCTTGGTATACTGGTGTATCAGAAAGAACCCTTATCCGCTGATCTTTAAGTGCTTAAAAGAGAGCGCCATCACGGCGTTCTTTACCAGAAGCTCGGCGGCAAACATCCCTGTCAATATGAGAATCTGCGAGGAGATGGGGCTGGATAAGGACACTTATTCCGTGACCATTCCGCTTGGCGCAACGATCAACATGGATGGCGCGGCGATCACCATCACGGTCATGACCATGGCGACAGCCTTCACGATGGGTATCAACGTGGATATTCCTACGGCGATCATCTTAAGTCTTCTGGCGGCGCTTTCTGCCTGCGGTGCATCCGGCGTGGCAGGTGGTTCTCTGCTTTTGATTCCACTTGCATGTTCGCTCTTTGGCATTTCGGATGCTATCTCCATGCAGGTTGTAGCGGTGGGATTCATCATCGGTGTGATCCAGGATTCCGTGGAGACGGCGCTCAATTCTTCTTCCGATCTGCTTCTGTCGGCTTCTGCGGAGTTTAGACAGTGGAGATTAGAAGGCAAAGAGATTAAATATTAAGCGGTGATAATTTTGTTGATTTGCGGCATACTAATGTGCGAGAAAGGACTGCCGGCTACGGACAGTTCTTTCTTGCAGAAAACGGATGACACGATCGATCAACAAAAGGAGG
>CAMWMO010000205.1 GCA_947175305.1 uncultured Lachnospiraceae bacterium | reverse complement strand
GGCTTTAAACCCTTCTCCTCGATCGCCTTCAGCATGGCAACCTCCGCCGCCAGCATGGCAATCTGCGTATACTCTGTGATATTGATCTGCTCATTCTCCTCGAAGCAAAGCTCTGCCACATCCAGACCGCTCGCCCTGCCTGCCAGCTCAAACATCTCCTTGCAGACCGGAATCTGCTCATAAAAATCTTTACCCATACCCACATACTGAGCTCCCTGTCCCGGGAACATGAACGCTGTCTTACCCATAATAACCTCCATTTTCTATAGCTTTTCAGAGCCATGACTAAATATTTTGAATTTCAAAGTATTTGTATCCAAAAAAGGCAAGCCTCATAACTTGCCCATTTTTTCAAATCTTTAAAAGCGCCTGCGCCTGTGTCATGATCTCGCGAACGATCTCTGCACAGGTCTGTTCCTCTTTGACCATACCGGCAATCTGTCCCGCCATAATGGTTCCGGATACCATATCGCCCTCCACCACTGCTTTACGCAGAGAACCTAAAGTAAGCCGCTCCATTTCATCTAAAGAAGCGCCATCTTTCTCCATCTGAAGGTATTCTCTGGTCAGCTTATTGCGAATCTGACGGACCGGATGTCCGTTAGACCTGCCGGTAACCTCCGAATCAATATCCTTCGCCGCAATCACTTTCTTTTTATAATTATCATGTACGGTGCACTCTTTGGCCACCAGAAAACGGGTGCCGATCTGTACAGCCTCTGCTCCCAGCATCGTAGCTGCCGCAAAACCTCTGCCGTCCGCAATACCGCCTGCGGCAATTACAGGAATGCTTACTGCATCCACCACCTGAGGCACCAGCGTCATTGTTGTCGCCTCACCGATATGTCCGCCGGACTCCATTCCTTCCGCGATAACCGCATCCGCACCGGCACGCTCCATCATCTTTGCAAGAGCCACACTGGCCACTACAGGGATCACCCGAATCCCGGCTTCTTTCCACATGGCCATATATTTCCCCGGATTTCCGGCGCCGGTGGTCACCACCTTAACGCCCTCCTCCACGATCATCTCCGCAATGGCATCCGCTTCCGGATTCATCAGCATTACATTTACGCCAACGGGTTTATCTGTCAGCTTCTTCACTTCCTGCACCTGTTCGCGCACAAAATCTGCCGGTGCGCCGCCCGCGCCGATAATACCCAGCGCGCCTGCTTCTGATGCAGCCGCCGCAAGATGGTACTCTGCAACCCAGGCCATACCGCCTTGCAGGATCGGATATTCGATCCCCAAAAGCTCTGTAATCTTTGTTTTCATTCGATAACCTCTACCCGGCTAAACGCGGGTTTCCTTCACACAAAGTATGTGCAGCTGCTTATGCCTCTACACCTTTACCCTTCATATACTCTACCACAGCGCCAACTGTTGTGATCTGCTCTAAATCCTCGGAAGGAATCTCTACGCCGTACTCCTCCTCAAATGCCATCACCAGTTCGAATAAGTCCAGAGAATCTGCACCAAGATCATCCTTGAAGGAAGATTCCTCCGTGATCTCCACACCGTCCAAGTTTAACTGCTCCTGAATAATCTCAATCACTCTTTCTAACATTTTTCTGTTCTCCTTTTCGTCATTTAAAATAGTTTGACATTCAAAGTATATGCTCTGTTCCTATATTTGTCAATCTTATTTTTACGGATTCTGCCTGTTTTGTCAATCACTTTGGCAATAAATATTGATAAATTTCTCTTTTGGGCACGCCCCGGTCTTTCGCAACCTGTTTCATGGCGCTTTTCTCATCCATTCCCCCCTCCTCATAATACGCCATATGCTCCTCTATCGTCATGCTCTGCCAGGCCGCCTGCCGCTCCTCATTCTTCCGGCGCAGGCTCTTTCCTTCCACCACCAAAACATATTCTCCTCTGGGCTCTTCCTTTTCATAAAGAACAAGCGCCTCCGCTATGGTAGTTGGCAGGATCGTCTCAAATTTTTTGGTAAGCTCCCTGCAAAGAGTGATCCTGCGATCCCCCAATGCCTCATACAGCTCCCCTAAGGTCCGCACCAGATGATGGGGCGCCTCGTAGAGCAGAATCGTGCGGGATTCTTCCTTAAGCTCCGCAAGAATCTGGGCCTTCTCTTTTTTATCTGAGGGCAGAAATCCTTCAAAACAAAATCGCCTGGTGGACAGTCCGGAAAGCGTGAGCGCCGTGATACAGGCCACAGGACCCGGCAGCGAAGTAACCGTGATGCCTGCCTCCTGACACTTTTGCACCAGCACCTCACCGGGATCTGAGACCGCAGGCGTCCCTGCATCCGTAATAAGCGCCACGTCCTTGCCCTGCCGCATCTGCTCAATGAGATACTCCGCTTTTTCTACTTTATTATATTCGTGATAACTTGTCATAGAAGTTTTGATGCCAAAATGGTTCAAAAGCTTGATACTGTTGCGCGTGTCTTCAGCCGCGATCAGATCTACGCTACCGAGGGTTTCCGTCACCCGGGGCGTCATATCTCCCAGATTCCCGATAGGCGTCGCGCACAGATATAACATTCCCGCCATCTGCGTGTTCTCCTTATCTGTTCTACTACTCCGTCTCCAACTCTGTCTCGACAGACATCTGCATAGAATTAGCGGATACAGATTTCTCCGCTTCCGGCTCGCCAGTCTCCCACCGCTGCCGCTCCTCCTCTGCTTCTTCCGGTGTAAGCAGAGAATCCGGCTGATAGTTCACCGCCGCATTCCAGAGAATCCATTCCTCATACCCCGCGTCATAAGCGCCTTTTATCTGTTGCCGTATCTGCTCTGGCCCATATCGAATGTGGCCGGGAACCCAGCTCGCCGTAAAGCTTTGCAGCCACAAACGCACATGTGCACGATCTTCTTCTGGCACCGCCTGAAGCTGCCGGGCTGAGGAAACTGCCGCCGCATGGATCGTTGCATAGGGATCTACATCCGGCACCACAATTCCGTAAGCGCCGTTATGATAATGGGACGGATACACCATAGGACAAATGTAATCCAGATTCTCCGCCATCTTCACATAATCCTGCCCCACAATCTTCTGATCGATCTCGTTATCGATCACTGTGCCGAACACGTCCGCCGCCACATACACACCGCATGGTACCAGATTCTCATAGAGATACTTCGTAAATTCCGTAATGATCTCAATCTTGTCGATCTTTTCCGCTTCCGGCCCGTAATCTACCTCTTCCTCTTTGATATCGGTAGAAAAACGGATATAGTCGAACTGTACCTCGTCGAATCCGTCCGCCGCAGCCTGAGATGCGACTTCCACAAGATAATCCCACAATTCCCGATTATAGGGATTGACCCACGCCATGCCATTTTTGTCACGGAAAACCTCTCCGTTTCCATCGTGTACCGCCCACTCCGGCTTCTTCTCCGCCAAATAAGGGTCACGGAAAGCCACTATTCTGGCAATCAGATAAATATCCTTCTCCTTGCATTTATCCACGAGGTTTTTGATATCAGGTATGTATCCCACCGATGTCCCCAGCTCCTGCACCCGGTCGGATTGCATCTTGTAGGTCACCTTACCCTCATCATTTTTGACATCGATGACCATCGCGTTCAGCTCTGTCTGATCCACCAGATCGATCAGCTCATCCATCTTCGCAATGCCCGCTACCGGTCCGCTGACATAAATTCCCTTAACCTTCACTGGCTCCGGACGAGAGAGGCTCTCTAAATCTTCCTCGACTGGAACTGCCGTTTCTTCTTCCATAATATTGTCGGCTGATCCATCATTCCCCGATACACTTTCCGACGTTTTCTCGTTCTGCAAAATTTCTTCATTTTCAAGCTCCGCGGAGCCTTCCTGTTCCGTTCCGTCCACGGGATATGCCATTGCTTCCTCCGCGCCGTCACCGCAGCTCAGACAGAAACAGCTCATTCCAAGCATGATGATAAATATATATATAAATTTCTTAATATCCATATATATCATAAATCTCCGCCATGTATACGCCCGGTTCCCGATACACGATCAACGGCTTCTCCACCGTCATCCGCGGTCTGCCGCCCCTGGCCGCCTCCAGCAGAACCATATTGGGCTCTTTGTCCACGAAAGGATACACCAGCTGCATCCGCTTTGGCTCCAGTTTATACTTTTTAAGAGTCACCATGATCTCTGCCAGCCGAAAGGGCCTGTGCACCAGAAAAAATTTCCCGCCGGGTTTCAGCAGCTTCGCCGTCTGCTCCACCACATCCTCCAGCGTACAGAGGATCTCGTGCCTGGCGATGGCCTTAGCATCCTCCGGATTCTTCAGGCCGTGCCTGCCGATCATATAGGGCGGATTGCAGGTGATAACATCAAAAGAAGCAG
>CAMWMO010000204.1 GCA_947175305.1 uncultured Lachnospiraceae bacterium | reverse complement strand
CTCTTTCTTTCCTGTTTGTGTGCAGGAACGGTTCATTTGTGGTAAGATGAATTATAGCCTGCTTACAGTGTAGCATATTTTCGGGCGTGAGCCAATTTTTGTGTCGGCGGGTAGTATGGAAGGGAAATCAAAAATGACACATATGTCATATATATCACATGTAGTAGAAAAAAAGAAAGTTTTGCAGTCACGAGCAGATTCCCGTGACGCCGGGCACACATATAATATCACTTTCGGCATTCTCTCAGCCCTGGCCATCATTATGATCGTGGCGGGGCATATAGGGTATGACATCTTGACGGTGGGCGGCCTGTTTCCCTACTACTCCTTTCATGTGCAGCTTTTTCTGTTTATTTCCGGCTATTTTTATCGTGAAGAGGAGGAAGAACATCCTCTGCTATATATAAAAAAGAAGGCGAAGCGGCTTCTCCTTCCCTATTTTATCTGGAATCTGATCTACGGGTTGATTGCGTGGGCGCTCAGAGCCTTTTGCGGCTTTTCGATGGGAGAAGCGATCTCTTTAAAGACTCTTTTTGTGTCCCCCTTCCTGAACGGTTATCAGTTTATCTATAATTATGCGGCCTGGTTTGTGCCGGTGCTCTTTATGATCGAAATGATGAATCTGTGTATGCGGCTGATTCTGCGAAAGCTTCATCTACAGTATGAATGGCTGATCCTGGCGGGATCTCTGGCAGTGGGTATGGCGGTGGTGCAGCTTGCCATCGGCGGCCATGTGTGGGGGCTTTATAAGACGCCGGGGCGGCTTCTCTTTCTCTTCCCTTGTTTCCAGATGGGGCAGTTTTACAAAAAGAAGCTGGAGGAACACGACACGCTGGGGAATCTCCCCTATTTTGCCATTGTGATCGGGATGCAGATGGTTCTGTCCCTGTGCTGTAACGGCCTTGCTTACAGCAGTGTGTGGTGCACGGGCTTTGCCAACGGACCGGTCATTCCATATGTGACAGTGGTGTCAGGTGTAGCCTTCTGGCTGCGGGTGGCCCGCATCCTGACACCGGCGCTTGGCAAAAGCCGGGCGGTAAGCTATCTGAGCCGTAATACTTACGCGGTGATGATGCACCATGTGATGGCCTTTGTGCTGGTGAAAGGGATTCTGGCGGGGATCGCCGCCCACACAGGATATCTGGCGGACTTTGACTTTGTGAGATTTCATACGGATATCGACTACTATTATCTGGTGCGTGGCGCGGAGACTTTTCAGATGGTCTATCTGGCGGTGGGTGTGGTCTTGCCGCTGTTGCTGCAAAGAGGGATTTCTTTATTGGTAAGTCAGTTTGGCGGGACATGAGATCAGCAGGCTTTGCATATTGCGGCAGAGGGTCTGCCAGGTTCCGCGGCTCAGTCCTTTGGCATTGCCGAGCCAGTATTTGTGCGTGCCCTCCGTGGTGATGATCGTGATCTGGTAATGACCGAATAAGGGCAGCTTCCTTGCGGGCGGATTCATGACGATCCGACGAATACGATTTACACTGTATGTGATGTGATCAACCTGCAGCATATTGCCGACGAAAGCAATTTTTTGCGGGCAGGAGAGTCGAAGCACGGCGTTTGTGACCAAAGTCCAAAGCGCACGGCACAGCACAAAAAGGCTGCAAAGGGAAAACAGGATAGAGCCATATCCGATGACTGTAAGGAGCGCGGAAGCTGTATCATACTGTGGGGGAATTGTCACCATTTGATAAAACAGGAAGATGGATACGCTAAAGACCGCCAGGCTGATGACGCACAGGCTGAGCAGACGGCGTGCCATGACAGACCAGATGTGTCGGGGATCTATTGTGATTTCTGTTGTATTTTGAAAAGCGTTCATCATAATTTCTGTTTTGTCGTTTTCTGCGAGATGTTCCGAGCGGCTTACCCGTGTGAGCAGCTGCATAACCTGATTCAAGTCTTTTTCGCTGTATTCAAAGAGCCGGTATTTGACATCTTTTCCGGCATCATCCCGAAAAATCAAGTAGCGTCTGCGGAAGACCCAGCCGATGAAATGAATGCTGATAAAGGATTCCACGGTTTTCGGACGGATAAAATCCGCCAGAAGAAGGCGTTCCGTATGGCGGAGACGGCGGATGATTACGGTATCGCCGGATAAGGTAACTTGAGTGCGGCGAAAAAGACAGCGAATAACCGTGATGATCAGGGCAGTGCACATGACGCCCGGCCATGTAACGAGCAACCGCAGATAATAAAAGAGTGGAATAAAAAAGCCTGTCAGGAGGAGGCCGAGAACGTAAAACAAGATACAGAGTGCAAATCCCCAGATGATAGTCTGGATGATAATAAATTCGAGGATCATAAGGGGGCTGCCGGTGATACTGTGGTTATCTTTCTGCTTATTCATGGAGGATTTCCTTTCAGATGCCAATATAGTGAAATGTCGCAGGATGTTGATCCTGCGACGATTATATCTTATGTGGGTTTGAATTGCAATCGACGGGGGAGTGTGTTACTCTAATGAGTATACGGAGAGATGTGCCCGATTGGAGGCACAATGATAAAAGAACTAGTGTTACCTGTAATGGACAGCCCTATATGGGTTGTCGCGGCGCTGTTTCTGCTTGCGTTTCTTCTGGCGGCGATACGGCATGATCTGATCTGGCATACGGTTCGGATCTATAACTGGGACGGCAGAAAATACCGGTTTCTTGGCAGAGAACGCCTGCGGAGAGTAAATGACACATATGTCGTAAATTTGTGTGAGGCGGTGGGGGATGTCTCCTGCTCGACCATTTATCTGCTTTTAGCCTCTGCGAAGTTTGTACGGCGGCATCGGTACGAGAATCTTCTGCTGCGGGCAGGAAGGAGCGAGGTATGGCTGCCCGTGGAGGAGCGGATGCGGCAGGAAGTGCTATACACGCACGGATTTTCCGGTGTATATGGGAGAAGGATAAAAGAGCATGATCACAGTCAGCTTGTGTATGATCGTGAAAAATGAAGAGCGGATCCTGGCGAGATGCCTGGACAGTCTGGCAGGTCTCATGGATGAGATCATCATCGTGGACACCGGCTCTACGGATGCCACGAAAGAGATTGCGTCAAGGTACACGGAGCAGATCTATGACTTTGCCTGGACGGGAGATTTCTCGGAGGCGCGCAATTTTGCCTTTTCCAAGGCACAGATGGAGTATATCTATTCGGCGGATGCGGACGAGGTGCTGGACGAGGAGAATCGGGCGGCTTTTTTACAGTTAAAGGAAACCCTGCTTCCCGAGATCGAGATCGTACAGATGTACTATGCCAACCAGCTCAGCCACGGCACCATCTACAATTACGACAAGGAGCTTCGCCCCAAGCTTTTTAAGAGGAACAGAACCTTTCGATGGCAGGGAGCGATCCATGAACAGATAGGAATTACGCCTGTTATTTATGATAGCGAGATCCAGATTCAGCATCTCCCGGAGGAAAACCATAAGGATCGGGATCTGCGGGCTTTCGCCAGATTGGTGGCGGCGGGAGAGCCTATCGATAAAAGACTTCACAATATCTACGCGAAAGAGCTTTTTATTTCCGGGGAGGCACAGGATTTTCTGGATGCCAGGGCCTTTTTTAAGGCCTCCTGCCAGGATGAGAAGCGGGGGGAGGATGAACTCATGGAGGCTGCCTGTGTGGCGGCGAGAGCGGCGAGACTTGCCGGGGACGTGGCGGATTTCTTTAAGTATGCCATGAAGGCGGTGGCGTCGGAGGGCTGTTCGGAGATCTGTTGTGAGCTGGGCGCCTTTTATATGGAACAGAAAGATTATGACGAGGCTGTCATATGGCTGTACAATGCGGTTTACGAGACGGAGAGCGTCTTAAACATACACTGCGGCGGCGACCTGCCTCTGCGGGGACTTGCCAAGTGCTATCAGGAGCTTGGCAACGAGGAGCAGGCGGCGGAGTACACCAGACTGGCGGCTGAGTGGTCTGTGTAAAAAGCATAATAGTATAATATGGACACAAAGAAGAGGCATAAAACTATGAAATGGGAAGAAAATGTACGCAGGGTGGTCCCCTATACGCCGGGAGAGCAGCCTGAAAAGACGGAGATCATCAAGCTGAATACCAATGAGAATCCCTATCCGCCTGCGCCGGGGGTAGAAGCGGCGCTGACGGCTCTGGAAATAGATAAGCTGCGCCTGTATCCGGCCTTTCCGGAGAAAACGGAATTGGCGAAAGCGTTGGCAGAACATTATCACATCGGGACAGATCAGATCTTTATCGGGGTGGGTTCCGACGATGTGCTGTCTATGGCGTTTATGACCTTTTTCAATGCTGGTCAGCCAATTTTTTTCCCGGATATCACTTATTCTTTCTACGATGTATGGGCGGAGGTGTAT
>CAMWMO010000203.1 GCA_947175305.1 uncultured Lachnospiraceae bacterium | reverse complement strand
GGTTAAACCAGTGCAGGCAGACGACAGTCTGCACCAGCCACTTATAGAGAATATCCCACCGCCTACAGTGCACCAGTTCATGAAGCACAATATAGCGAAAGTCCTTTTGGGATACATCTGCACGGGGCAAAACAATACAAGGCCGGAAAATGCCTGTCAGTGTAGGCGATGAGAGCAGCGGATTCACACAGAGCTCTACCCTCCTGTCTATACCCATCTGTTTTACGATTACTGATAACTCCTCCAAAAGCGCAATATCAGAAACTGGTTCTGCCCCAGCCATTACATACCGCAGAAAGCTCTGATACGCCGTTATTTTTCGTATCAGCATTCCCAATGCGATAATCAGCCAAAACCATCCCATACCGCTCAGGAAAACCGATATTGCGCTTTCCATCTTCCCTTTTCCGCCAGACAGCCGCTCCTTCGTCTGTTTGTCGTCGGACACCTTGTCCGTCCACTGTATCTCCGGTATTTCCTGTCCAGAGCCCTCAGAGGATGCCGCAAAACCCTCCACATCCTGCGGCTGATTTTCTTGCGATGCAGCCGGGATGTTCTGCGCCATCGCCTGACCGAAGGTCTGATAAAAATTTCCCATCAGACTTATCTCCGGACCAAAAGGGAGTAGCAGACGCAAAATAACAATGAGCCAAATATAATACTGCCACTGTCGGCTGCATATATTTTTAAACAACTGTTTCCCTCCAAGCAGAGCCAAAATAAGCAGAGAACCGGAAGCAGACATGGCCAGAACAGTTCTAAAAATCATATCCGTCATCTCTTCTTTCCTCCCTCCAACAGTTTTTTTAATTCATCATATTCTTCGTCCGTAAGCAGATCGCCCGCAATCAGATTGGAGACCAGCCCTTTTATACTACCCTCATATATCTTATCAAGAAAATTCTGCGTCTGCGCGGTCTGGTATTCTGTCTCTGAAATGAGCGCCGTGTATTCATTCTTACGTCCGATTTTTCTGGCTCTCAAAAAACCTTTACTGACAAGTCTCGACAAAAGGACGATCAACGTATTTTTCTGGCAGGGTCTGCCCTGCCCGGTCAAACTATCCATAATATAGGAAAACAGCGTCTCTTTGTCATGGTTTCCCCACACAATCTTCATAATCTCTAGTTCCGCATCCGATAATTTCTGTATCATCCTATTTCCTCCATATGTATAACAGCTTGTTATGCATTTAATATAACACAACGTTATACATGTGTCAAGACACACTCTCCTACAATATGACATGTCTCGTCTATACAAAATACAAAATATGCCTTTCGCAAACATATGTTCTTGTGATATACTGTATATAAGCGACAAGCTTACAGCAAATGCATACTTAAATGTAATGATAAGCAAGGAGATTATTGTGAGCCACACCTATCTGTGCATTGATTTAAAATCTTTTTACGCCTCAGTAGAGTGCGTGGCCAGAGGCCTGGATCCCATGACGACCAATCTGGTTGTGGCGGATCCCACCCGGACGGAAAAGACCATCTGCCTGGCGATCACCCCGGCTATGAAAGCGCTGGGCATTAAAAACCGCTGCCGCATCTTTGAGATTCCGAAATCGGTGGATTACATTGTGGCGCCGCCCCGCATGCAGAAATATGTAGACATTTCTGCGGATATCTATGCGATCTACCTAAAATATATTTCCAGGGAGGATATTCACGTCTATTCCATCGATGAGGCCTTTATGGATGTGACGGATTATCTCTCCCTCTATCGTCTCTCTGCCAGAGCGCTGGGTTTTCGCATCATGCAGGATATCTATGAGCAGACCGGAATCCGCTCCTCCTGCGGCGTAGGCTCCAACCTGTATCTGGCGAAGGTAGCTCTGGATATTACCGCCAAACACGCCGACGACTTTATCGGAGAACTCACGGAGGAAAGTTATCGAAAAACCCTCTGGACACACAAGCCCCTGACAGATTTCTGGCGAGTCGGCAGCGGCACTGCCAGACGACTGGACACCTTTGGTATCCGCACCATGGGCGATATCGCCGCCGCTGATGAAAATCTTCTGTATCACCTCTTTGGGATAGATGCGGAGCTTTTGATCGACCACGCCTGGGGACGGGAACCTGTCACCATCTCTGATATCAAGACCTACCGCCCCCGCACCAACTGTCTCACCAGCGGTCAGGTGCTGGGCTGTGATTATCCTTTCGACAAGGGACGGCTCATTGTCAAGGAGATGATGGATCTGCTTTGTCTGGATCTGGTGGAAAAGAATCTGGTCACCCGCTCCATCACGCTCCACATAGGCTACTCCAACCGTATAAACGCTCCCTCCGCCCATGGCACCGCCAATCTGGACACGGACACCAATTCGGACCGTATTATCCTGCCAGCGGTAACGGCTCTGTATGACAAGATCGTCAACCCGGACTGGCAGATCCACCGTGTCAACATCACCTGCAATCATGTGATGCCTGAGGAGTATCATCAATACAATTTTTTTGTGGACGCCGAGGAACTGGAAAAGAACAGAAAAGTACAGAAGGCCGTTATCAGCATCAAAAATAAATTCGGCAAGGACGCCATTCTCAAGGGCATGAATCTGGAAGAAGGCGCCACCACCAGAGAACGAAATCATCAGATTGGAGGGCATAAAAGTGGCGAGTAAACCCAAAAATAAAATGCCCATTGAGGAGCGGGCAAAACAGTTTATGCCCTTCGCGGCGCTGCGAGGTCTGCCGGACGCCCTGTCCGCCAAGGAAAAAGTCCTTGTTCCCAAGGTGGAACTCTCCCCGGAGATGGAAGAAGAATTAGACCGCCGGATGCATCTGCTCACCAAAGGAAAGATGACGACGATCATCTATTTTCAGAAAGGGGAATATATCAAGATAACCGGTCTGGTCGCCCGCATCGACGAGACCAGCCGGTTATTACAGATCGTAAACACCAAGATTCAGTTTGAAGATATTCTACAGATAGAAATACATGACACAGACTGACCACAGTCCTCTTTTCAGAATCTGATAAAAAGACTGACTAACATCCTTATAGGACGTCTCTTGTCTCTATTTTATAGAGCGATAAAAAGACGGATACGACAGATATCACCAACAATGTGATATAAAAGGGAATATTGCCGATCAGCGAATATTCTCCAATGTTCCCCTGTGTAAAGCACACGATGATGACACCGGTGATGATGGCTGCCTTGGAGGATCTCATCCACAGCCCGACCAGCAAAGCGATAAAACTGATGCTGACCATCACTGCAGAATCTACCAGTATTTCCATATAAAACATACGGCTTCCCAGCGCAATGCTCTCCGCTGTGATATAGGTGTATTTTTTTACTGCCACCAGAGCGCAGTAGATCAAGATCTTGGACAAGACCAGCCCTGTAAAGTTAAAGATCCACACGGAAAGCATCTGGGATAACAGGATCTTCTTCCGGCTGATGGGATAGGAAAACATTACATTCATCGTTTTATTTTTATAAGCGCCAACAATAAAAGAGGCTAACATTGTACTTGTAAAAACGATAAATGACATATTGGTGAACATTTCCACCCCCGACCTTAACATGCTGTTTCCGTACGCCAGCCTTGTCTCATCCGCTTCCAGTTCTCCTGCTACCGCTATGAGAAGCAGCAGAAGGACGCCTGCCATGATACAAGCATTCCGTACATATTTCACAATATTATTCTTCTTCCATTCCAGTCTGATAAGCTTTAACATGATCTATTCCCCTCCTCTGTCAGTTTTAAGAAATACTCTTCCAGGCTCTCCGCTTTTTTACCGATAGAACTGATTTCCACCTCATGCAGTGTCAACGCTCTTGCAAGATCCTCTGTTGTGATTCGGCTGTCATAAATGCGGATGTTATGCTCATCCAGTATCTTGAAATTGTTCAGCTCAAGCTTATCCGCCAGCACATACGCCGCCTTCTTTGTATCGGGTGTCGCAATTTCAATATACGCCGTATTCATTTCAGCTATTTCCTGCATGGATATTTCTTTCTTCATGCTTCCATGATCGATAATACCAATCGTGTCAGCGATGCTTTCCACCTCGGAGAGAATATGGCTGGATAGAATAATGGTGATCCCGTATTCCGTGCAGAGCATTCTGAACAGATCCCGAAGCTTTTTCATGCCGGCAGGATCCAGCCCGTTCGTGGGTTCGTCTAACACCAACAGCTCCGGTCTGCACAAAATCGCTCTGGCAATGCCTAAGCGCTGTTTCATGCCCAGCGAATATTTTTTGACAGCTTGATCGGCCGCCTCGGTCAACTCCAACATGGCAAGCGCATTCTCCACACTTCCCGGATTATAATATCCCATGTAGTCTCGGTGGAGCCGCAGATTCTCTTTCCCGCTCAAATGCTCATAAAAGAC
>CAMWMO010000202.1 GCA_947175305.1 uncultured Lachnospiraceae bacterium | reverse complement strand
GCAAAATGATGCACCTCTCTGGGCTCCGCCGACTCTAAGATAATATCCACGCTGGTCCTCTTCTTCGTACTTACCAGATGCTGCTGCAGCGCTGACACCGCAAGCAGGGAAGGGATCGCCACCCTGTTTTCATCCACGCCCCGGTCGGAGAGGATGATAATGTTAGCCCCGTCACGATAGGCTCTGTCCACCTCCACGAAAAGCCGATCGATGGCCTTCTCCAGTCTGGTGTTTTTATAGTAGGTGATGGGAATGACTTCCACCTTGAAACCCTCCGCCTTCATCGTCTTGATCTTCAGAAGGTCTGTGCTTGTGAGGATCGGGTTATGTACCCGCAGCATATTGCAGTTCTCCGGCATCTCCTCTAACAGATTGCCGTCCTGTCCCAGATACACCGTGGTGGAGGTGACTACCTCCTCGCGGATCGCATCGATAGGCGGGTTCGTCACCTGGGCAAAGAGCTGCTTGAAATAATGGAACAGCGGATGGTGCGCCTTGGAGAGCACCGGGATCGGCGTGTCCACACCCATGGCAGCAATAGCCTCCGCGCCATTTTTTGCCATCGGCAGAATACTGGTCCTCAGATCCTCATAGGTATAGCCGAAAGCTTTCTGCATGCGCTGTCTCTCTTCATTGGTAAACTCCGGCACACGCTGGTTGGGAATCTTTAAATCCTTCAAAGCCACCAGCCTGCTGTCCAGCCACTCGCCGTAGGGCTGTGCGGAAGCATACTTCTCTTTCAGCTCGTCGTCGTCGATGACCCGCCCCTGGATCGTATCCACTAACAGCATCTTGCCGGGATGCAGCCGCTCCTTCACCACGATCTTTGCCGGATCCATCTCCAGAACGCCCACCTCCGAGGAGAGGATCAGCGTGTCGTCGTTGGTGATCATATATCGGGAAGGCCGTAGACCGTTTCGGTCAAGCACCGCTCCCATGATGTCGCCATCGGAAAAAAGGATGGAGGCAGGCCCGTCCCAGGGCTCCATCATCGTCGCATAATATTGGTAAAAATCTTTCTTCTTCTGGGACATGGTTTTATTGTTCTCCCATGGCTCCGGAATCGTAATCATCACCGCAAGGGGTAAGGGCATGCCGCTCATCACCAGAAATTCCAGCGTGTTGTCAAGCATGGCGGAATCCGATCCCGAGGCATTGATAGCCGGCAGGATCTTGTGCATCTGTCCCTCCAGATGCTCGGACTCCATATTCTCCTCTCTGGCCTGCATTTTATCCGCATTGCCCCGTATGGTGTTGATCTCCCCGTTATGTACGATAAAGCGGTTCGGATGCGCCCTCTCCCAGCTTGGATTCGTGTTCGTGGAAAATCGGGAGTGCACTATAGCGATGGCTGACTCGTAATCCTTATCCTGCAGATCGGAAAAGAAGGTGCGAAGCTGTCCTACCAGAACCATGCCCTTGTACACAATGGTACGGCTGGAAAGGCTGACCACATAAGTCACATCCGTAGACTGCTCAAAAGTACGCCGCAAAATATACAGCTTTCTGTCAAACTCAAGCCCTTTCTCCACATTGGCGGGCTTTTTGATAAACGCCTGCATGATGCAGGGCATACACTCCACCGCCTTGTGTCCGAGAACAGAAGGCACCGTAGGCACATCACGCCAGCCTAAAAACTCCAGTCCCTCCTTCTTGGCAATGATCTCAAACATCTTCTTCGCCTGATTGCGCTGCAATTCATCCTGGGGGAAGAAAAAGGTACCCACACCATACTCTCTCTCCCCGCCGATGGAAAAGCCCAGCTCCTTAGTCACCTTGACCATAAATTTATGGGGCACCTGGGTCAGAATGCCCACACCATCACCGGTCTTGCCCTCCGCATCCTTACCGGCCCTGTGCTCCAGATTCTCCACAATCTTCAGTGCATTTTCCACAGTAGCGCGGCTCTTTTTCCCCCTGATGTTCACACAGGCGCCGATACCGCATGCATCGTGCTCAAATTCCGCCCGGTGAAGCGGGGATGCGGGAATATCCGTCTTTACATCAAACATAGCTCTTTTCTCCTCTCTATGCTGTTATCCCTGTTTTATCCCTAATAAAACAAGAAGACCGCAAAAAAGCCATCTAGCGCTCCTTTGCGATCTACATGTATACAATAGTACACCCGTTTCGACAGATTGTAAATAAAGACTTTTTAGATAATTGTCAGATAGTCAGACAATTTTTTGACCTTCCGCTTGATGAAGTAATGTTTCCGGTGTACAATTTAGTTTTCTCTGCCGCCTTTAGACTTGTGATCATTTCTTTGCATGGTATAATTAATATATATTGAAATCGGGAGTTGTTTCGAATGAAATTACGGGAGAGAAAAAAAATGGCAAATAGGTATAAAACAATAATAAGGTATTTGGGTATGACTATGCTAATGATGACTCTGCTGTCCGGATGCGGCAATGATTCCAAGGCTGATATTAAAGATTTCCACGATTCCATATTTGGAGAAAACACCTATATTTTTACTCCGGAGGATGAACCGGAACAGGTACAAGCCGTGTTAGATGAACTGTATGAGAGCCAGGAAAGCAATCAGTTTGGAGAGAACCGGTATGCGGTATTATTTATGCCGGGAGAATATGATCCTTCTATTCAGGTAAATATGGGATTCTATATGCAGGCAGCCGGACTGGGGCTTTCACCGGATGATACAAAAATAGGAAATTTATCCTGTCTTGCCAGATGGCTGTCAGATGACCCTTCCAATCATAATGCTACCTGTAATTTTTGGAGGAGTGTAGAAAATATCGATATCGGAAGCGATACCGTGTGGGCTGTGTCTCAGGCCACCTCCATGAGAAGGGTACATATTGAAGGCAGTCTGTACCTGCACGATGATTACGGTTGGGCAAGCGGCGGATTTCTATCGGATTCCCTTGTTGACCGCATGGTAGATTCCGGTTCGCAGCAGCAATGGCTTTCCCGTAACTGCAACTGGAATGTCTGGATGGGCGAAAACTGGAATATGGTATTTGCCGGAATAGGTGATAATAATGCGCCGACCGGCATCTGGCCAAGTAAAAAGTATACTACCATTGAGACAGTGGACGAAATACAGGAAAAGCCATTCCTGACCTATAATGAAGACAAGGGCTATGGAATATTTGTACCGGACATAAAAAAAGATTCCACGGGAATTTCGTGGGATAAAGAGATCACAGGGACCTTTGTGGAAATGAAAGACATTTATGTCGCAAAGCCGGATGCGGATACGGCGGAAACCATGAATAAGGCTCTGCGTAAGGGAAAACACCTGTTGCTTACGCCGGGTATTTATAACCTTACGGAACCGATTGTTGTAGAAAATGAAAATACGATTGTAATGGGAATGGGCTTGGCAACACTGGAATCAGGCAATGGAAATATCTGTCTAAAAACAGCTGACCGCCCCGGTATCAAAGTTTGCGGACTATTATTTGATGCAGGAGAACAAAAAAGCGAAACCCTTTTTGAAGCGGGCTATGATGCATCTGAAGAAACTGCCGAAAAAGAGGTGCCGATACTGTTAAGTGACCTGTATTTTCGTGTCGGTGGTGCGGCCGAGCACAATACGCAGGTGGAAAACTGTGTGACGATAAAAAGCAGTCATGTCCTCGGAGATAATTTCTGGGTATGGCGGGCAGATCATGGCAGCCAGGTCGGCTGGGAACTGAATCAGGCGAAAAACGGAATTATCATTGATGGAGATTATGTGACAATATATGCGCTTCTGGTGGAGCATTTTCAGGAATATCAGACCATATGGAACGGTGATTTTGGAAAAACCTGTTTCTATCAGTGCGAAATCCCGTATGACGTACCGAATCAGGACAGTTGGAAGAGCCATGATGGCAGCGTTAATGGTTTTGCTTCCTATTACATAGCAGATGACGTAACAAGCCACGAGGCCTGGGGACTGGGGATCTACTCCTTTAACAGGGACGCTGTGGTAGAACTTTACAGTGCAATGGAAGCCCCGGAATGTGAAGACGTGAAAATACACAATATTTGTACGGTCATGATTACGGGCAATCCGGGAATCAGTCATATTATTAACGGCAGCGGGAAAGCGGTTATGACTGCCGGCGCAAGGGAAGTTATCTGTGAGTTTGAAAACGGAGAGATTGTACGGTAATGGATGCAAAGGATTTCGATTTTCAGAGAATTGCAGAAGGATATAAAAGACGCCCCTTTTTACACAAGCAGATCGTAGAGCGATTTCAGAAGGATGTCACTTCTGAGATCTTTTCCAACGGACTGGATATTGGATGCGGCGCCGGTCTGTCCTCAAAAGCACTGAAAGCGATCTGCCACCACGTAACGGGAACCGATATTTCCAAAGAAATGATTGCTGTTGCAAGAGAAGTATGCGCAAGTGCAG
>CAMWMO010000201.1 GCA_947175305.1 uncultured Lachnospiraceae bacterium | reverse complement strand
CGGCAACGTGGATTATAAGTATGTCACCTACGAGGGATATGGTCCCAATGGCGTAGCTATTATTGTGGACGCTTTGACGGACAATACCAATCGGACAGCCGCTAATGTGAGAAGCGCCTTCACCAAGGGTAACGGCAGCATCGGTACACAGGGCTGTGTGTCTTTTATGTTTGATAAGAAAGGGCTTATCATCATCGACAAGGAAGAGTGTCAGATGGAAGCGGATGATCTGATGATGACAGCTCTGGATGCTGGCGCAGAGGATTTCTCCGAGGAAGAGGACAGCTATGAGATCTATACGGATCCCGATCAGTGGAGCGAGGTGGATGCGGCGCTGAAGGAGGCAGGCATCGAGCCTATTTCCTCTGAGGTGACCATGATTCCGCAGAACTGGGTTGAGCTTACGGATGAGACAGCCATCAAGAATCTGCAGAAGACGCTGGATCTTCTGGAAGACGACGATGATGTACAGGCAGTGTATCATAACTGGGATGAATAGGGAGAATATGATGAAGAAAGAGACGATTTGTATACAGTCGGGCTGGAAGCCGAAAAACGGAGAGCCCCGCGTCCTGCCGATCTATCAGAGTACGACCTTCAAATATGAGGATTCCGAGCAGATGGGACGGCTTTTTGATCTGGAGGAGAACGGTTATTTTTATTCCAGACTGCAAAACCCCACTAACGATTGTGTTGCGGCGAAGATCTGTGAACTGGAGGGCGGCGTGGCAGCCATGCTGACTTCTTCCGGACAGGCTGCGCTCCACTATGCCATTTTTAATATCTGTGAGGCGGGAGACCATGTGGTGATGAGCTCTACGGTCTACGGCGGCAGCTTCAATCTCATCACATGCACCATGAAAAAAATGGGCGTTACCTGTACGGTGGTGGATCCGGATGCCCCGGCAGAAGAGATTGAGAAGGCCTTTCAGGAAAATACAAAATGTGTCTTTGGTGAGACCATTGCAAATCCGGCGCTGGTGGTTCTGGATATTGAAAAATTTGCGGCTCTTGCCCATGCGCATCCTGTGCCGCGCATTTTGGATAATACTTTTGCCACGCCGATCAACTGCAATCCTTTTGCATGGGGAGCGGATATCGCGGTGCATTCCACTACGAAATATATGGATGGACATGCCATGTCGCTTGGCGGCTGTATCGTGGATTCCGGGAATTTTGACTGGGCAGCTTATCCGGACAAGTTCCCTGGGCTTTGTACACCGGATGAATCCTATCACGGTATTGTATATACGGAGAAGTTTGGCAAGGCAGCCTATATCACGAAGGCAACCAGTCAGTTGATGCGGGATCTGGGCGCTATGCAGTCTCCCCAGAATGCCTTTTTATTGAATGTGGGATTGGAGACACTTCCCCTTAGAGTGGAACGGCACTGTTACAATGCTCAGAAATGCGCGGAGTATCTGGAAGGGCATGAAAAGGTGGCGTGGGTGAATTATCCGGGACTTCCGGGGAATACCTACCATGAACTGGCTCAGAAATATATGCCTCAGGGCACCTGCGGCGTGATTTCTTTCGGTTTAAAGGGAGGAAGATCCGCTGCCGCTAAGATGATGGATCAGTTGAAGCTGGCGGCTATCGTGACCCATGTGGCGGATGCACGCACCAGTGTTCTGCATCCGGCCAGCCATACTCACAGACAGATGAATGATGAACAGCTTAGAGAGGCGGGCGTAGCCCCGGATCTGATCAGACTCTCTGTGGGGATTGAGCATATTGATGATATCATTGCAGATCTGGAGCAGGCGCTTGCTAAGATCTGATCTTTACAGGAAGAAAAGGACTGGACTATGACCTATCGGAAAACCTGGTTCAGCTATGTGCTGTGGGTGGCTTACGCGGGCTTGTGCGTGATGCTTCTTTCTTATACTGGGTATCATATCTATGCCGGGTATGTGGCACTGCCGCTTGCCCGGCTTGGTGCGCTTATTATTTTTCCTGTGCTCGTCTGCGTCTATCTGGCGCTGCGGCTGATCAGTCAGGCAATCCGCAAAAGACACAGCGTATCTTTGTATGCAAGGGCCATGCTGGAGGCGGCTGTAGTCTCGATCTCCTTTGTGTTTGGTCTTCTTTACAGGCTCCGTGTGCTTTTATATACGACGGTTGACTCTGCTTCGATCGAATCTGTAACCGGCGATTATTATGAGAGGGCCTTGATCCGGGCAGGAGAACAGATCGAGCCTATGGCGCATGGGTTGAGCCAGCTGTATGTGACATGTCTTTCTGCCGTGTTCTCTTTTTTGGGAAACGGTGTGACTTCTGCCATGCTTTTCCAGATCATATTGCAGATGGCTGCAATGGTGCTGGCTTTTCGTATCGTAAAAAAGGCGGCGAGACGACTGCCGGCCTGTGTGGTTTTGCTCTCTCTGGCCTTTTCCGATACCTTTGTTGCAAAGATTGCCGTCATTGATCCGGAATGTTTTTATCTGGTGCTGTATCTTCTCGGACTGCTCGTGATCCTTGGCTTTATAAAGGGGTATCTGTTGGGAAAGCCCGTTTTGGGCGGTCTGCCGGGGGCGGTTTTTGCGGGAGTTTTCATAGGTGTGCTTATTTATCTGGAGCTGTGGTCTGTCACCCTTCTTTTCTTTCTGGTTGGTCTTTTCACCGGGAAAAGAGAGAGGGAAGACAGGATTTCCGGAAGGATTCTGCACACATTTATGACAGTGGCGTCATGTGCAGGGAGTTTTCTTGTGGTGATCGGTGTGGATGCGGCTCTCAGCGGTGTCAGTTTTGAGCGGTCTATCCAGGTTTGGGCATATCCTTATTCACTCATCCGGTGGAACGGTTTTTTGTTTGACACGGTCAAAGGGGATTCGCTCTTTTGGGCATTGTTGGTTCTGTTTGCGGCGTTTCTGGTGTTTGAATTTCTAAGAGGAGACCGGGAACAGAATTATACGCTGTGGATGTTTGTCTGTGTGCTGTTTACTCCGGTGTTGATGATGGATCTTGACAGGATCGGTTATGGGAGTATTCTCCTGTTCTTCTGGAGCATGATGGCTGGACTTGGTTTGAAAAATTGTATCCTGGCAGGCCAGGCCGAGGTGATGCGTGCTAAGATACAGGAGATCAATGCCTCCGTAGGGGAAGATGCGATACAGGAGGTCAAGGCGGCGACGGAGATGGCGGAGAAAAACGCGGCAGAACAGCCGATGGAAAAGCCCCGCTATATTGAGAATCCCCTGCCCGTGCCGAAGAAGCATGTTAAACGGGAGATGGACTATGACCACGAGGTACCGGAATCGGCTATGCATTTTGATATAGAGATCGAAGTGGGTGATGATTTTGAATTAAACTAGGCGGAACGAGAAAGCCCTGCCTTGAAGTTGTTCCGTATAGATTTCATAAAATATGCGATACTAAAAGGGAATCCTTAACAGGGTTCCTTTTTATTTATTATTTTATATGGAGGATGCCATGGGAAATAACAAGAATGCCAAGGGGAAAGAAAATCAGAATAAGGACGAGAACGAACAAAATAAAAAGAAGGAAAATGAGAAGCTTAAGGATGAGCGGATCGAAAAGGTGGGACAGGTGACGCTGGATGAAAACAAGGAGCACCACAAGCTCCATCTGCTCACCATCATCGGTGAGGTAGAAGGGCACGATAATCTGAGCAGTAATACCAAGACGACCAAGTATGAGCATATCCTGCCCCAGCTGGCGGCAATCGAGGACAGCAGCGAGGTGGATGGTGTTCTGATCCTGTTAAATACCATGGGCGGTGATGTGGAAGCAGGGCTTGCCATTGCGGAGATGATCGCCTCCCTGAGTAAGCCAACGGTATCCCTGGTGCTTGGAGGGAGTCATTCGATCGGAGTGCCCATCGCGGTGAGTACCGACTATTCCTACATTGTGCCGACGGGGACTATGGTGATCCATCCGGTGCGCCTGAGCGGTATGGTGATCGGTGTACAGCAGACCTTCGATTACTTTAAGCAGATCCAGAATCGGATCACGGGTTTTGTCTGTGAACACTGCATAATACCAAAAAACCGCCTGGAGGAGCTGATGATGGAGACCGGAATTTTGACCAAGGATGTGGGAACGGTACTTGTGGGTCGTGACGCTGTGGAAGAAGGGATCATCTGCGAGGTGGGCGGTATCCGTGATGCCATTGCCAAACTGCATGATATGGTAGATGCAAAAAATACAGATACAAAATAAGGGATGACAACCCAAAATGAAAATGCTATACTATAGAATAGAAATTTTTTGGATATATGTGGGAGGCAGTCATGGCGGGTCAGAGTACGAACGGGTCATCCGCGAGAAAAAAGAATACAAATGCGGGCAGGGGCAACAGCGGCGGCAGTCGCTCCCGTACCCAGACCAATACCCGAACCAGGCGGCAGGATCCCCCGATGGAT
>CAMWMO010000200.1 GCA_947175305.1 uncultured Lachnospiraceae bacterium | reverse complement strand
TTACAAGGACCTCCAACTGGCATCTGGGCATCGGCCTTTCCATGGTGCTTATGATATTTATTATGGTCAATATGGTTCTGTCCGCTATTTTCGATAAAGAAGGGGAGGGTAACATGCTATGACATCCATTGCCAAAAAAATCTACATAGCTCTGATTGTTCTTTTCCTGTATGCCCCCATAGGCACTCTTATGGTGTTGTCCTTTAACCGGAGCAAGACCCGTGCGAAATGGGGCGGCTTCACCCTGAACTGGTACGCCGCGCTGTTCCAGAATGAAGAGATTTTGCGGGCTCTTTTCAATACGCTGCTCATCGCGCTTTTGTCTGCTCTCGCCGCCACGATCATCGGCACGGTGGCGTGCATTGCCATGACAGGCATGAAACGCAGGACAAAGACAATTCTCATGGGCGTTACCAATATTCCCATGTTGAACGCGGATATCGTCACCGGAATCTCTCTCATGCTGCTCTACATAAGCCTGGGCATTAAATTTGGCTTTGGCACCATATTGCTGTCACATATTACCTTCAATATCCCCTATGTGTTCTTGAGCGTGATGCCGCGCATGAAGCAACTGAATCCCAGCACCTATGAGGCGGCTCTCGATCTTGGGTCCTCCCAGCTGAATGCCTTTTTTAAGGTGGTATTCCCGGATCTGCTTCCGGGTATCCTGTCCGGCTTTTTGATGGCATTCACGATGTCCCTGGACGATTTCATCATCACCCACTTTACGAAAGGCGTGGGCGTGGATACCCTGTCCACGAAAATATACACCGAGATCAAAAAGGGAATCAAACCGGAAATGTACGCACTCTCAACACTTATTTTTATGACGGTTCTGCTGTTGCTTGTTTTAATCAATCTGTCACCGGACAAAAAATCGCCGCTCCGCAGCGACGATTCAGGAAATAAGAAGGAAAAGCTATGAAACAACACACACATTTCACAATAAAAAAGGCAACTCTCCTGCTATCGCTTGTGACTGCGGTCATCCTGTCCGGCTGCAGCTCCTCTGACAGGGGCGTAAACGGGCAAGTCATCGTCTATAACTGGGGAGAATACATCGACCCGGAAACGATCCGCATGTTTGAGGAAGAAAGTGGCATCCGGGTAATCTACGACGAGTTTGAGACCAATGAAAGCATGTATCCCAAGGTAGAATCCGGAGCGGTGGCCTATGATATCGCCTGCCCTTCCGACTACATGATCAGCCGGATGATTCAAAACGGCATGCTATCGGAAATTGACTATGATAAGATGCCGAATGCCAGGGACAATATCGGCGCACAGTATTATGAGCAATCCAGAGGTTTTGATCCTGACAACAAATATTCTGTTCCCTACTGTTGGGGTACTGTAGGTATCCTCTACAATAAAACCATGGTAGAGGAACCTATCACCCGCTGGGAGCAACTCTGGGATGAGAAATATGCAGATAATATCCTGATGCAGGACTCCGTGCGGGACTCTTTTATGGTGGCTGAAAAGTTAAACGGATTTTCTATGAACACTCTGGATCCCGCTGAATTGGAGATTGCCAAGAACGCCCTGATCCGGCAAAAGCCACTGGTGCAGGCCTATGTGGTAGACCAGGTCAGGGATAAGATGATCGGCGGCGAGGCTGCCATCGGCGTCATCTATTCCGGAGAAGCCATCTACACACAGCGCGAAAACTCCGATCTGGTGTATGTGGTTCCCGAGGAAGGCACCAACGTATGGATTGATTCCTGGGTGATCTTAAAAAATGCGCCCAACAAAGCAAATGCGGAGAAATTTATTGATTTCATGTGCCGTCCCGACATCGCGCTCCAAAACTTTGACTATATTACCTACTCCACACCAAACACTGCCGCAAGAGAATTGATCGAAGATGAGGAGATCAAAAACTCCGAGATCGCCTTCCCGGATCTGTCTCAATATGACAATCTGGAAACCTACGTGTATCTGGGCGAGGACGGGGATTCGCTTTATAATGAGCTTTGGAAAGAGGTGAAGTCGTACTGACGACCTCTTATCCTCTCAAAACCGCATCGATCCTCTTCCGCTCCTCCTCCGTAAACGTAAGATTAGAGAGCATCCCTATATTGTCAAGAATCTGCGCCGGTCTGGACGCGCCGATCAGAACGCTTGTAATATCGCCGTCCCGAAGGATCCACGCCAGCGCCATCTGCGCCAGGCTCTGTCCCCGATCCTTTGCGATGGCAGAAAGATTTCTGACCTTCCAAATCGTCTCCTCATTAACCGCATCTTCTTTCAAAAACCGTCCGTCGGTACGGATGCGGCTGTCCTCCGGAATCCCGTCTATATAACGGTCTGTAAGAATCCCCTGCTCCAGCGGGCAAAAGGTGATCACGCCGATGCCATGAGAAGCGGCATAATTTTTTAAGCCGTCCTTCTCAATGGTCCTGTCAAACATAGAATATTTTCTTTGGTTAATGATAAAGGGTGTTCCCATCTCTTGAAAAAGAGCGGCAATGGCAATGGTCTGCTCCTTGTTATAATTGGAAATACCCACATAGAGCGCCTTTCCGCTCCTCACGATCCCGTCTAGCGCCCGTGCCGTCTCCTCGATCGGCGTTTCCGGATCGGGTCTGTGATGATAGAAAATATCCACGTATTCCAACCCCATCCGTTTCAGGCTCTGATCCAGACTGGCCACCAGATATTTCTTACTGCCCCAGTCGCCGTAGGGACCAGGCCACATATCATAACCGGCCTTCGTAGATACGACGATCTCATCCCGGTATTGCCCAAGCCCTTTCTTCAAAATACGACCGAAGTTCTCCTCTGCCGCGCCATAGACAGGACCGTAATTATTCGCCAGATCAAAATGTGTAATACCGTTGTCAAATGCCGTATAGCACATCGCCTGCATATTATCAAAACCTGCATTGGAGCCAAAATTATGCCATAAGCCCAAAGAGACCGCCGGGAGCTTCAGACCGCTCCTTCCGCATCGGTTATACTGCATGGTATCATACCGCTTTTCATTAGCCTCATACATAAAAATCTACCTCTTTTCACTGTTGTTTGATATCCTCTTCCAATTTACCGGCAAGAACAATCGTCTGTTCCAGTATCTTCTGGATCCGGTTAACATTTCCCATATTCCTTTTTGCCACATCATTCGCTTCTTTTATGGAAGCGATAATGGAGACAAGATGCTCGGTAATGGTATTTAAAGTATTCTTGATCGCAGTTGCAGAATCGCCGCTGTCCTTTGCCAGCTGCCCCATCTCATTTGCAACTACGGCAAATCCTCTGCCGGCCTCACCACTGCGCGCCGCCTCAATAGACGCATTCAATGCAAGCATATTAGAACGTGAGGCATTCTTGCTGACATTATTTACCACCTCAACTGCATCGTGTACATCACCCTCGACGCTGTTTGCCATCCTGTCCATTTCCTTCAGCTTATGAAACAAATTCTCAATGCCGCCAACGACTGTCTGAATAGATTCGTCAACAGATTTAACCGAGTCTTGAAATTGAGTCGCCATCCCCGCCATCCGTTTCTTCAAATCAACAGAGTATGTACAGCTCACACATCCGACGACTGTCCCGCCGTCCCTGATTGGTATTAAGTCTCCTTCAAACGCCTCACCCATAACTTCTTCCGGCAATAGATTATGCTTCGTCTTTCCGGTTCTGATCGCTTCATCTAACGCACCGCTTGGGTCTACAAATCTCTCACCCACACTCAATATAGGGGACGCACCCTCCGGAAGAGAATACCCCTGTACGACCCCATCCTTGTCCAATACTGTTATATATACATCGTGATTGCAAATCTGCCTGATGATCGGCAGTAAATTAACGATCTGAGTCAACTGTTCATTTGCCATGGGAAAATACCTCCTTATTTTTATCTTATTGTATCAGACTTTTACCACCACAACAAGATACACCATTGCATTTTCCTCTCTTTCCTTCCCATCACAAAGTTTCATTCATACTCCCTGTTCGATATCCCATCAGATCCATCGTGATATAAGTAAATCCGTATTCCTTGAATTTTTCTATGATCTTGCTTCTGTTTCCCTCCGCCATAAGCATTCCAAACTCCCCCGGTTCGATTTCGATTCTCGCCATCATACCATGGATACGCACCCGAACCTGCCGAAAGCCCATATCCATCAAAAGCTGTTCCGCCCGATCTACCATATTCAGTTTCTCTTCCGTGATGGTTTCCCCATAGACAAACCGGGTAGCAAGGCAGGCAAAGGACGGTTTCGCCCATGTGGGCAGTTTCAGATATTTAGACAATGCCCGGATATCCGCTTTCGTTAAATCACATTCCCGTAAGGGACTCTTGATTTCCAGCTCAGCCACCGCCAAAAGTCCCGGGCGATAATCTCCGTTATCATCCAGATTCGACCCCTCGGCAATATGTTC
>CAMWMO010000199.1 GCA_947175305.1 uncultured Lachnospiraceae bacterium | reverse complement strand
GGTTAAGTTTGAACTTCGTTCCGGCGAGGTCATGGCATTGTTAGGGGAAAACGGCGCAGGTAAATCCACGCTGATGAAGATTTTAAGCGGCGTGTATACGAGGGATGCGGGTTCTCTGAAGATCTTCGGCAAGGAGTATGGAGATTTGTCACCGAAGCAGGCGCAGGAAGCGGGTGTTGCGATCATTCATCAGGAATTGAATATGTGCCGCCATCTTTCGGTGGCTGAGAACATATTTCTTGGACGTGAGATTAGTAAAGGTTTATCCCTGAATAATGCGAAGATGGAGGCGGAAGCCAAAAAAATATTGGATGATTTAAAGATTGATATTGATCCCAGGCAGACAGTGGGAGATCTTCCGGTATCGAAACAGCAGATGGTGGAGATTGCAAAGGCTCTCTCTATCAATGCAAAAATCCTGATTATGGATGAGCCTACTTCTTCATTGACAGCAAGGGAGATTGAAGATCTTTTCAGAATTATAAAGAAATTGAAATCTGAGGGGAAGGGTATCGTATATATATCACACCGACTGGAGGAATTACAGCACATTGTGGATCGTGTGACGATCATGCGGGATGGCCAGTACATCACCAGTATGGATTTTAGTGCTGTTACGATGGAGCAGATCATCAGCTTTATGGTTGGTCGGGAGATTAAAGAAAAATTTCCGCGGGTAGAATGTGAAAAAGGGAAAAAGGTGTTTGAAGTGAAAAACCTGAATGCCGGAAAAATGGTGCGCGACATCAATTTTTCCGTCTATGAAGGTGAGATCGTAGGTTTTGCGGGCCTGATGGGCGCCGGGCGGACAGAGACAACCAGGGCGATTTTTGGAGTTGACCCGAAGGAGAGCGGCGAAATCTTTGTGGATGACAAAGAAGTTGAGATTAAGTGCCCGATGGATGCGATCAGAAACGGTGTTGTATTGGCGCCGGAGGAGCGGAAAACAGACGGGCTCTGTACCAAACTGAGTATCAGACATAATCTGGCTCTGCCGAACCTGGACATTGTCTGCAATAAGATTGGCATGATCAACAATGCAAAAGAGACCGAGTTGTGCGATAAGGCGGTGAAAGAGCTGCGGATTAAAACACCCAGTATAGATGTAGACTCCGGTAATCTGTCTGGCGGTAATCAGCAAAAAGTGGTAGTTGGAAAGTGGCTGGCCAGAGATTCCAGGGTGGTCATTTTTGACGAACCTACAAGGGGTATCGATGTGGGCGCCAAGGTGGAGATTTACAACCTGATGAATGAGCTCAAGCAACAGGGAATCGCCGTGATGTTTGTTTCATCAGAGATGCCGGAAGTTATGGGAATCGCGGATCGTATCATTGTTATGTGCGATGGTAGAATTACGGGGGAAGTCATGGCAAAGGATACAACACAGAGTGAGATCTTGACTCTGGCGACCACTTTTGAAGATAAGAAAATCAGCAGCCAAAGCGGCAAGGAGGAAGTATAAAATGAACAACACAAAACAGAGTCCTATCAAAAGGCTTTTGGCGGTCAAGGGTATGGGAGCGGCGCTCACTGCTTTCGTCGGTCTGATCATTATTTACATAGCATTCGGCCTGATCAATCCGGCAGTCTTTTCCGGCAATAACATCTTGAATCTGCTGCGATCCATGTCGAAATATCTGCTCATTGGTATCGCGCAGAGCTACGTGTTGATCACGGGAAACATCGATTTGTCTATAGGTTCCATCGTAGCGATGAGCGCTATGATATCAGCGACTCTTATGACGATGGGTGTTAATCCTTTTCTGGCGGTTTTTATCGCGTTGGTGTGTTGCCTTATCATCGGTGTGATCAACGGTATACTGGTCGGCAAGTTTAAACTGCCGCCTTTTATCGCAACGCTTGGTACGATGTTTGTGGGTCGTGGTATCGCTTATATGGTAAATAATAACCGTAATACGGACGCCATTGCGACAGGTATCGGTAAAGAGGCCGGCGACAGTTTCCAGAGTTTCTTTTATTACGGAACGACATTAGGTATTTACAATACCTTCTGGATTGCAATTATTATGTTTGTAATTTTCTTCTTCCTGTTGTCCAAGACAAGGACAGGAAGACATATATATGCCATCGGCTCCAATATTGATGCGGCGAAGCTTTCCGGTGTCAATGTGGTGGCAACGACTACGAAGACATATCTTGTCAGTGCAGTGTGTTCATGGGTGGTGGGCTTGATCCTGTGTGCGCAGGCCGGTATGGGTAATATGGAAGCCGGTAATATGTATGAAATGTACGGTGTTGCTGCAGGCGTAATCGGCGGTGTATCACCTCTGGGCGGTACAGGTATACTTCTCGGTACACTGGCAGGCGCTGCGGTATGGCAGACCTTGGAGAACGGTCTTAATATGATCGGCGCACAGGTGGGTATTCAGCGGCTTGTGATCGGTATCATCGTGGTATTTGCAGTGCTTCTGGATCTGGTACGCAGAACCGGGCAGTTTTCCAAAAAGAAAAAAGGCTAAAACCGCATAAGCGGATAGCGATAGATTAAAAAGGAGGATTAAGCATGAAAAAGAAATTATTGGCTATGCTCTGCTGTTTGACATTGGCGGCAGCGTCCCTGACAGGATGTGGCGGATCTGCAGATACGGGCGCAGGGACAGCAGGAACAAATGAGGCGGACACAGAGGCACCGGCGGCTTCCGGCGGTAATGTGAAAATCGCTCTAATCACAATGGATTCTATTGACCAACACTGGGTAACTTTGAACGAGGGTGCACAGAAAGCGGCTTCGGAGCTTGGCGTGACAGTGGACTTCATGGCTCCCAACACGAAGGATGATGCACAGCAGATTGAGTGTGTAAACAATGCGGTAGCAGGTGGTTATCAGGCAATTCTGGTAGCGGCAAACGGCCCTGACGCGATTTCTTCCGCGCTGAAGGAGGCTGCCTCCGCGGGAGTGAAAATCGTGTATGTAGACTCTCCGGCAAACGTGGATGCAGAGGCAACTTTCTCCACGGACAATAAGGCGGCGGGTACAACGGCAGGCGAGGAGATGATAAAGGCCCTCGAGGCCGCAGGCGTTACTTCCGGTGATATCGGTATCATCAACGTAAACGCAGCGACCGATTCCTGTGTCATGCGTGAGGAAGGTTTCAGAGCAGCATTTGACGGCAGCGGTTTCAATATCCTTGAGACACAGTACGGCGAAGGTGACGCTGCAAAGTCCCAGAGCATCGCAGAGAACTATATCACTCAGGGCGTGGTAGGAATCTTCGGATGTAACGAGGGATCTACCACAGGCGCGGGTAACGCGATCAAGGCAGCAGGCAATTCCGGTATTATCGGCGTAGGTTTTGACAAGTCCGATGCAATTTTAAATCTGATTTCCGATGGTTATCTGCTTTGCACTATGGCTCAGAACCCTGATGTAATGGGCTATGAGGGTGTGAAGGCGGCAGTGTCCGCAGTAAACGGCGAAAGTCTTGGCGGTGCAGTAACAGATACAGGCGTTTCCGTAATCAACGCAGGGGGCGCGGGTGCAGCTCCGGCAGCGGGTGGTGCGACAGCAAGCAAGGAATGGAAGATTGCTCTGATTACTATGGATTCTATTGACCAGCACTGGGTAACCCTGAATGAGGGTGCACAGGCTAAGGCCGAGGAACTTGGTGTGAGCGTGACCTTCATGGCTCCTAACACGAAGGACGACGCACAGCAGATCGAGTGTGTAAACAATGCAGTGGCAGGCGGCTATGATGCGATCATGGTAGCAGCAAACGGCCCTGATGCAATTTCCTCCGCATTGAATGAGGCG
The DNA here is from genome assembly GCA_947175305.1 of uncultured Lachnospiraceae bacterium. Lineage (GTDB taxonomy): Bacteria > Bacillota > Clostridia > Lachnospirales > Lachnospiraceae > UBA3282. Next base: position 625 of record CAMWMO010000199.1, on the reverse strand, counting down.
GCGGCAGGAGGCGTGAAAATAGTATATGTAGACTCTCCGGCAAATGTGGATGCAGAGGCAACTTTCTCTACCGACAATAAAGCAGCCGGCAAGACCGCGGGGGAGGAGATGATAAAGGCTCTTGAGGCAGCCGGAACCACATCCGGTGATATCGGTATCATCAACGTAAATGCGGCTACAGACTCCTGCGTCATGCGTGAGGAAGGCTTCCGTTCTGCATTTGAGGGAACAGGCTTTAATTTGTTAGAGACCCAGTATGGCGAGGGCGATGCCGCAAAATCCCAGAGTATCGCAGAGAACTATATCACACAGGGCGTAGTAGGTATCTTTGGTTGTAACGAAGGATCTACCACAGGCGCGGGCAATGCGATCAAGGCAGGCGGCAATGCAGGCATTATCGGTGTAGGCTTTGATAAGTCTGACGCAATCCTGAACCTGATCGATGACGGTTATCTGCTCTGTACTATGGCGCAGAATCCTGATCAGATGGGCTCTATGGGTGTAGAGGCTTGTGTGAAGGCGCTGGAAGGTGAGAGCCTTGGCGGTGCTGTACAGGATACGGGTGTTTCCGTATTAACCAAGTAAACCTTGGTTAATACGGAAACACCCGTATCCTGTACAGCAC
>CAMWMO010000198.1 GCA_947175305.1 uncultured Lachnospiraceae bacterium | reverse complement strand
CTCTGATACAAAAATGCCGCCGTGTCATAGCTGCCGCCGTAAATTCCCGTGATCAGAAGAAGGAGCACCACACCGTAATAGCAGCTCCAGCGAAGAACCAGCGGACAGGCCGCCAGATCCCGGCGCACATCCCCGCCACGTTCCTCCCATATCGAGACAAAAAGCCACAGCAGACAGGACGCCAACAGAAGCAAAAAGCCGTATTTGCTCAGTCCATAGGCAGTAATATCCAAAAGCGAAGATTTTAACTGCAATCTGGTAAAAAGCGCCCGATAGATGCTTCCCGCCTGAGAGAGGCTCTCCGCCCGGATGAGCACATCCGCCACAAACACGATCAGCCAGGTCCTCGCCATACAAAACAGGGCGTAACCCTTTCCATCTTTCACACGAAGCTTTTCTTTCCATATGTCATATTTCGGTTCCAATACCAGAGACACGCTCATGATCACGCCGTAATAAACGCCCCACAGGATATAGCTCATCGTCCTGCCGTGCCACATGCCTGTAAAGAGCCATACCAGCATAGTCCCCAGCACACTGGTCACATGTTTTCCGGCATTGGGCCATCTCTTTTTTGCGGCTTTTCCGATCTTACGGCCGGGAGAAGACATCACGAAGGAAAACATCACATAGTCCTTAAACCAGGCTCCCAGCGTGATATGCCACCTGCGCCAGAACTCCGCCACAGACCTGGAAAAATAGGGCCTTTTAAAGTTCTCCGGCAAAACAATGTCAAAGGTCTCGCTGACTCCCAGCGCCATATCCATATAGCCTGAAAAATCCGCGTAAAGCTGCAGCATATAGAGCACCACCGCCACCGCAAAAATCCCGCCCGGCACTGTATCCGCATCACTTCCAAACACATTGCCTACGAAGATGCCGATCCGGTCCGCGATCACCAGCTTCTTGAAAGCGCCCCACACAAACCGCTGCAGACCAAAGAGCATTCTTTCGTAAGCAAATGCATGCGCTCTCTCAAACTCGGTCTTAAGCTTGGCATAGCGGTTGAAGGGTCCCTGCGTGACGGCAGGGAAGTAAGCCAGAAACAATATCAGTTTTACAGGATTTTCCTCCGCCTCGCACTGCTCCCGTCCCACATCCACCAGATAGCCGATGGCCGTCAGCGTATAAAAGGAAACGCCGAGAGGCATCACCACTCTGGCAAAAAAGGCATCGCTGCGCAGGGTTGTCAGTCCGGCTCTCTGCATAAACGGCAGAAGCACCACCATATATTTTGTGCCGAGTAAAAGCCCTAAATTCAACACAAAAGAAAGGATTTGAGCGCGTTTTCTGCGCCTCTCAAATCCCAGCTTCACCGACTTTTTCTTCTCTTTTTCCGCACACTCCGCAAGCGCCTGCGCCTGCTTAACAAAGCTGTCCTTCAGGTACATCCCGCAAAGCCAGGTACTCACCCCGGTAAGCAGGATTCCCACCGGGATTCCGCCCGTACCGATCACGTAAAACAGAGCACTGGCCACAGACAAAACCACCCACTGCCGCTTCTGTGGCACCAGGTAGTAGAGGGCGAAGGAAATCACCCACAATATCACAAAACTACTTGACAGAAATTGCATTTATTCCTCCACCAGGCGTTTTACCAGGTCTATGATCGCCTCTTTATTCCTGAAATTCTCCGCCACCACATACTTGGCATCTACCTCAATATCGAATGCATCCTCCAATTCGCTCACGATATTGATGACGGTGAAGGAGTCTATGATCCCCTCCTCCATCATATTGTCGCCCGTGTAGCTGATGGCCTCCTCACAATACTCTTCCAGAATTTCTAATACCTTTTCTTCCATAATGCAGTTATCCTTTCAGTCGATACTTAATTTTCAGCAGATTCCCGTCCGCAAGGGACAGATACAGCATTTTTTCCTCGTCCTTCCGCTTTTCCGGCGCAATCTTGCGATACCGCAGCACCTCCGCACGCGCTCCATCGACCAGCGTCTGCAGCGGCGGAAAAATATCGCTTTTCCCGTAATCCACACTGCGCAGCAGCCGATACAGCTCTTCCGGCTCCTTTTTTAAATCCAGAAAGCCGTCCCCCGGCACCTGAGTAGAGCGATACATTCTGCGGTCCGGTGAAAACTGCTGGGGTCTTGCCTGGACGCTTTTTGCAAGCACCGCCGCAAAACACTCATAAAATCCCTCGCAGGCCAGATCCATCAGCCGCTCCGTCAGCTCATACGCCTTCATGTCCGGGCCGATCTCGCAGGTCTTCTGTATGATAATGCTGCCCTCATCCACGCCCGCCGTCACATAATGCCAGGTGATGCCTGTCTGTGACTCTCCCTGATAGATCACCCAGCTTGGAGCGTTTCTTCCGGGATAGTCCGGCAGAAGGGCATTGTGAAAATTGATGATGGTGATATTCTCCCGCTCCACCAAAGAGGCCGGAAACAGGAAATTATTGCTGGCGGAGAGAATCAAGGTTTCTTCCTTGATCCCGCCAAGATATCCGCCAAGCTTCTTTTTATCCGGGATGCTTGCATAGGGGATTCCCCGCTCTTTACATATCTGCCCGGTGACGCTTAAGGCGTGGGGCTCATGTTCTATGAACTCCAGCGAGTAGCCGTAGTCCGTCTTTTTGTCATCCACATATTTCAGTATATTCCCGGTCGCTTTTCCATAACCGACCACCACGACCCTGCGAAAATCTGTCTCCATATAAAATCACTTTCCCACAATTCAGCCCACGCCATTCGCAAAACGCGGTATGGCTGAACTGTTATGATATGTATTCCTTCAATTTCACCCGGTCAATCTTACCGTTGGCATTGATAGGCATTTTTTCTACCGTGATCACCTTGTCCGGCAGCATATACTCCGGCACCAGATGGGATATCTTTTCGTTGATGTACGCTTTCTCCAGCGTCTCCTCGATAAAAAGCACGATCTTATGTCGTTTCTCGTCATACAGACAGCAGCACAGCGTGATTTCCTCAAGGGAGGAGACTGCCGTCTCGATCTCTCCCAGTTCGATCCGGTGTCCCATGTGCTTGATCTGAAAATCTTTCCGGGAAAGATAGATGATCTCCCCGCGCTCGTTATATTTGACGATGTCTCCCGTCCGGTAGATCTGCTCCGGCACCGCCTGATTCAGTGGATTCTGCACGAAGGCCTCCCTGGTTTTTTCCGGATTCTTATAATACCCCATAGACAGGGACGTCCCCCTGACGCAGAGCTCTCCCGGCTCCTCCCCGGTCACCGGCTCATCCTTCTCGTTTAAGACCAGAATATCCGTGTTCGGCATCGGTATACCGATGGGGAGCGGTTCCTCATCCGCAAACTCACGGTCTACTATATAATAGGTACAGGCGTCGGTGATCTCCGTTGGACCATAGAGATTCGCGTACTGTACATCCGGCAGAAACTTACGCCATACGTTGAGCTGCTTGTTGGGCATCACCTCGCCGCAGAAAAGCACCCGCCGCAGAGTATCCGACAGATCCACATTGCGGAACGCCTTGAGCTTCGCCACCACGATCAGCGCCGAGGGCACCCAGAAAATGGTATTGATCTTCTTCTCCCGCAAGTATTCAAGCAACGGCACAGGCTGGGCAAAAAGATTTTTCGGAATAATATAAGTGGTCGCCCCCGTTTTCAGGGTGCTGTAAATATCCAGAATCGAATTATCAAAGTAAAAAGGCGCCTGATTGCCGAAGCTGTCCTGCTCTGTGATCTCAAAGGTCTCCGTCACCCAGTCGATATAGTCGATCACAGCCCGGTGATTGATCGTCACACCCTTTGGCACACCTGTGGAACCCGAGGTAAAGAGTACATACAGGAGATCCGTATCAATCCCCCGCTTTCTGGCTGCTTCCAACGCCTCCTCCTTTTCGGTATCCAGTTTTTCGGACGTTAAAACCTCTTCCAACAGAAGAAATTCGCCCTGATACTCATACTGTGAAAAAACCTCCCGAAGAGATGCCGTGGTGATGACCACCGCCGGTTCCAGAACCTCCAGGATCTTATTGACACGGCTTCCCGGCATGTCCACATCAATGGGAGAATAGAAATTACAACTGTAGGCCGCCCCCATGAAGGAGGTGAGCACGTCCACTCCCTTTTCCAGAAAAACAGCCACAGGCTTTTTAAACAGACCCTTCTCCGTCAGCTCACAGGCGATCGCCCGCGCCTGATGTCTGAGTTCCCCAAAGGAGATCTCCTTCTTTGCATCCGCATAGGCCGTCTTGTCCGGAAAACGCTTCGCCGTCTCATCCAGCCAGTAGGTAACATTCGCTTTCATTTCTTTCCTCCATGTCACAGCAGTTTACTGCAATGACACGCCTCGCATTACGGCGCCGCAATCACGGGATAGTAAGTATCCGCCGTCTTCTCTGTCTTCACATGGTACACATCATACAAATCTGTCATCTCGAGGCCGCATC
>CAMWMO010000197.1 GCA_947175305.1 uncultured Lachnospiraceae bacterium | reverse complement strand
ACAAATCCCCTAAATTCACGCATTACTTTGTTGACGGAATAAAGCAGACCTTGAAGCTTGGCAAAGAAATAGTCAAAAAGATAATCTACCGTGGGAAGAAAGCCTATGATATAAAGCTCCCGCGTATCTCTGGCAAAGATGATTTCCGTGGTATGACATACATATCTGCACAACAGAAAAAAGACGATCACTGTGATCACACTTTGTGAAACGTAATAACTCCACTCTTCGCCCGTAATCATCCATACTAATAATCCGATCCAATTGCTCAACTGGCAGCAGAGATAAGCGGAAAACACGGAAACGCAAGACGAAACAACAGAATACTTATAATATAGAACTAAAGATACGATCAACATCAGATGGAGGATGATCACATATTGATCGTTAATTTCCCTGCCCATCAGACGAAGGACAACCATATATAAAATTCCTTCACAGAGAGCCAGCAAAAACAACGTAAGGATATTTTTCCGGTTCTGCTTCACCCCTAAAAAGAATGCGGAGATATAAAAACCGAACAAAATAGCGATCGTATAATATGTAAATGATAAAACCTTTAGCAGCATTGATCAATTCTTCCTGTTTTTCCTGTCTTACTGCAATTCTAACATTTCACCTTCTAAATGTAAATGAACGGCATTTGCAATTCACACCATATATTTACCACTCGCGCAAAATGTCAAAAAAGAGGGGAAAAATATGATTAGATAGATATAAATATTTTACCCTTGTACAACTTAAGACAGGAGGACAGCACCTATGAGTAAAATATGGGAGTTCTTTGATACGCTGGAGGAAATCGTCTATGTTTCGGATATAAACAACCATGAGCTGATATACATGAACAAAAAAGCGCTTCGTACATACGGTTTTCACTCCCTTGAAGAAATCACCCATAAAAAATGCTATGAAGTACTTCAAAACTGTTCTGCTCCCTGCTCCATGTGTAACAATCACAAACTTAAGCAGGGATCTTTTATGGAATGGTGGTATTACAATCCTTTTCTTGAGCGGCAGGTAATGCTCAAGGATACCCTGGTGGAGGATGGCGGGAAGGAATACCGTATGGAGCTTGCCATTGACTCCGACAGGCAGGAACTGTTGGACAAACTGAAAGAAATGAGTTACTGCGACCAGCTTACCCGGATCGGAAACCGTCACGCCATGAACGAATACATTGACAATCTGCAGAACGAACATAGTCTGGGAATCGTTTATTGCGATGTAACCGGACTGAAGCAGGTCAATGACCGGCAAGGTCATGCTTCCGGAGACCAACTGATCATCGACGCCTGTGAGTGCCTGAAAAAGAGCTTTGGCGAATACGGCCTGTTCCGCATTGGCGGTGATGAAATGTTAGCGCTCTGTACTAAGATCGACGAGTCCGCCCTGTGGCAGGGCGTGGAACAGCTAAAGCGGAATCTGCGCAGCAGCTCCATTCACATGGCCGTAGGAGGTCTGTGGAAAAAGGACAGCTTCAGCGGCGTGGACAAACTGATCGCAGAAGCGGAAAAGAAAATGTATGAAGATAAGGCCGCATACTACAAAAAATACGGTTTCGACAGGCGGCACTCCTGGGAAACCGTTGCAAATTGGGTGTGATTCGACACATGTTATGGTTATAAAAAGGCACTGGAGATTATGATAATCAATGAAAGGGGAGAAGATAGAATGAAAAGAGTAACAAAATTAGTATCACTTGCACTCGTTGGCGCTATGGTATTTTCTACACCCGTTATGGCAAAAGAAGTCGGTGCACCGGTTGCCGTTTATCTGGAAGAGCCCTCTGACATCGGCGTTCCCGCCATCACTGTTCGCGCTATTGACGAGGATAAACTGGTTCACGAGTATATGGCAAATGCGGTTACCGGGATCTGGGATATGGACAGTGTGATTCCCGTTGCACAGGGCGGAGACGTGATTCTTGACGGCCAGAAATCCAACGTTACATTCCCGGTTCTCAAACCTGAGTTATCTCGTGTGTATTCTGCTAAGGACCTCGCTGCTTCTTTAGGCGGATCCGTATTAAATGTAATAAAGACTGAAACACATGTAGGCTTTGGTGTTGCAAACGTTAACTACTATATGCCGGGCATCACAGGTGCAGAGAATATTCATGTTTATACTTATAATGAGTCTACCAACACATGGGTTGAAGTTACCGTTACCGAAAAGAGAGCGGATCATGTTGTAGTGAATCTGACAGGTACCGGCGTGTTGGCGTTTATTGTAACACCGTAATGAATCTAAAATAACTGTAGTTTCCAGTGTCTTTTTATAACCATAATAAAAGAAACAAGGCTTTCGGCGTTGCATATGCCAAAAGCCTTTATCTTTGTCTTTTCTCCGAACCGATACGGCGCCTGCTTCTAAACCATCGTCATAAACCACTCTACTGTTTTAGGGTCATGATGAGAAAAGAACAGGCTCTCTCCTCCATCCAACGCTTCCACTTTCGCCATCTCGTCCGCTGTCAGTGTAAAATCAAACACATTGAAATTCTCCTCCATCCGTTCCTTATGCGTAGACTTTGGAATCACAACCACACCGCTCTGAATGAGAAAGCGTAAAGCAGTCTGTGCCGCAGATTTGCCGTGGCTCGCACCGATCTCTTTCAGGACAGGATTATTAAAGTAATCGTTTTTCCCCTCTGCAAACGGCCCCCATGACTCAATCTGTGTACCGTTTTTCTTCATATATTCCTTCGCGATCTTCTGCTGCTGGAATACATGGGTCTCCACCTGGTTGACCGCCGGTTTGATCTCTGCAAAATGGTGGATATCAAGATATCTGTCAGGATAAAAGTTGGATACGCCGATTGCTCTTACCTTTCCTTCCTTGTAGGCTTCCTCCATCGCCCGGTAAGTTCCATAATAATCGCCAAACGGCTGGTGGATCAGCAGCAGGTCAATATAGGAAACCTGTAACTTCTTTAAAGAATCCTCAATAGATGCTTGCGCTTTCTCATAGCCTGCATTGGTTATCCATACCTTGGTGGTTATAAAGAACTCTTCTCTCGGAAGTCCGCATTTTGCCAGAGCATTTCCTACCCCCTCCTCATTGCCGTACGCCTGCGCCGTGTCAATGCTTCTGTATCCCACACGAATTGCATCCAGTACGCACCTTTCAGTCTCCTCCGGTGGTGTCTGATAGACTCCGTATCCAAGCACAGGCATTTCTACTCCATTGTTTAATTTTACATATTCCATTTTCATACCTCCTGATATTCATATTTTGCATTCTCGTTTTCTTTTGATAATTGCATTTTACTTTTTTCTATCGAAAATGTACAATATAAATATCGAAACCTGCATTTCATAAAACGAATACTGAACAAGGAGACACATGATGTTAGATTTGAACGAATTAGAACAGCTTACCGCCTTTGCAGACATGGGAACCTTATCTATGGCCGCAGAGAGGCTTCATATCTCACAACCCACGATCACAAGGACAATGCAGCACCTTGAAGATGTTTTCGGGGTATCCCTGTTTGTAAGAGGAAAAAACAAGATCACACTCAATGACACGGGCTTAAAAGCGGTAGAGCAGGCAAGGCAGCTCCTGTCAGCAGCAGATAACGTTTTAAGAACTGTAAAGGCATTCGATAAGAGCCTGCACACCATCACCATCAGTTCCTGTGCGCCTGCCCCTCTATGGTATGTGCTTCCCGTCCTTTCCTCCGCATATCCTGATATGACGATTGCATCCTCCATAAAAAGCATGCCTGCTATCTGCGAAGACCTTGATTCAGGATTCTGCCAGCTGGCGATTCTGCCACAAAATGTACAGTACGAGCATTACGTAAATATCCCTTTTCTGAAAGAAAATCTGTCGGTCTGTGTACCGGCCTCCCATGCCCTTTCAGAGAGGTCTTCCGTAACATTTTCTGAGCTGAACGGGTTTAATTTCCTACTCAAATCAGAAATCGGATTTTGGGATGAAATGTGCCGACTTCAAATGCCCGCCTCCAAATTTTTAGTACAGAAAGACCAATTTGAATTTGAAGAACTGGTCAGGGAATCTTCACTGCCCTGCTTTACAACAAATCTTGCGAAGGATGAACAAAACCTTCTGGCAGACAGAATCAAAATTCCTGTGACCGATTCGGACGCGAATGTGACTTACTATCTGGCCTGCCATTCTCAGGCAAGAGCATATTCGGATGCGCTAAAGCATATTTATATCAATCATGTTTCTCTCCCCGGGAATGACCTATGCCGATGAATTTGTATGGTTTAACTGGAATAACATTTTGGCTTCTCTGAAAAAGCTTTCCTCTCCATCTTTCCATATCAAAGATTCTCAGTTCTCCAATCCATAAAAAACCAGAGAAGTCTGCCTACCTAATCAATCCAAGTCCTTGTAACCATTCAGAAACTTCTGAGGACGCATCCTGCAG